>CAYUXO010000076.1:0-11523 GCA_964448865.1 uncultured Anaerolineales bacterium | reverse complement strand
CCAAAGATATCCTCCAGATCGGGGTTACCGGGTATGGGCAATTGCTTTCCTGGCAGGGTGCCGGCGCCCTGGTGGGGGGGTTTTTGCTGGTATTTTTTGGGGATAAATTTCATAAGGGCAAGCTTCTTTTGTTCAGCCGGCTGCTGATGGGACCGGGCATAATTGGCCTGTCGCTTTCACGGATTCCCTGGCTCAGCATGGTTATCATGGCCGTTCTGGGCTATACATTTATCACCCAACTAGTGATCACCAATACTTTAATTCAGACTATTGTCCCGGATGATTTAAGGGGGCGGGTACTGAGCACTTATACCTGGGCCCTGGGAGGATTTTACCCACTCGGTTCATTGATGATGGGAGCCCTGGGTGACCAGGTCGGCGCTCCTACAGCAGCCCTGATCTCCGGGATTGGCTGCATCCTGGTCATCCTCATCAATCAGGGATTTTATCCCGGAGTACATAAGCTCGAATAACCTTTAATCACCCTACTCTTAGTTTGTTAACAACAAGGAAACCCTGTTTATTGGTTACCGGACAAACTCTTCTGGATCGCGGTCAGCACTTTACCAGCCCTGCCGTTAGCAAAGGCAGATCAGGCGATGTTAAGAACAAGTCTTAAAAAATGGATCAAACGCGCTCCCCGACCCATGCTGGCTTCAGCTGTTTTTTTGCTATTGCATTCATCATCAACCATTCTGGGAAAACCGCCAGTTGGGAGCTGCTGGATCCAGCTAACAACATGGTCTATGTGATCGCTGACGCTGCCAGCGCCGCCTTTGGAAAATTCTATCCCGCGGTTGCCCCCTTCCTGGGACTTCTTTCTGGATTCATCAGCGGCTCAGAAACCTCATCCATTGCCATGCTGACTGGTATTCATCTCACTACTGCAGAAAAGATCGGTGCCCTGGGCTTATTGGTGGCTGCCGCCAGCAGGATCGGAGGCGGATTGGCCAGCGTGATCTCTCCCGCCAAACTTCAAAATGCTGCTGCCAGTATTGATAGCATAGGTGAGGAAAGTCAGGTGATCCAGGTCACGTTTGTGATAGCGCTGATGATCACAGCGGTCGCAGCTGTGATGACGATCTTATGGGCATAACTCAGTCCTTTTTAATGGGCTTAGTCCCTCAATTCAAGAAGCCAGTCTGACAGGATGCCTGTTCCACCAAATTGCAACTGCCAGGGGAATAACCGCAAAGGCAGCTCCCACAAATCCCATGATCTGGAATCCAACCGCGGCAAATACAAAGCCGCTTCCCAGACTGCCAATTGCAGATGCCAGACCAATAAATAAGTCATTAACGCCCTGCATGCGGGAGCCTTCGCTTGGTGAGAGCTGATCAGCCAGGAGAGTGGATCCTCCCACATAACACAAATTCCAACCCAATCCCAAAAAGAATAGCGACACCACGATCGGAAGCACATCCGGTGATAATCCAGCGCTCAATCCTGCCAGGATCAATATGCTGGCTCCCAATATGATCACAGGCTCTCTTCCCAGGCGATCAGTCAGGCCGCCGGACACGACTGAGAAAGCAAACATGCCAAAGGTATGGGCAGACATCACCAAAGAAATACTGGTCAATGGATGGGCCAAAGCTTTCATGTGCAACCCGGTGATGACCATTACCATCACCATTACAGCCTGCCCGAACACCATGGAGGTGATCGCAACTATCACACCAGGCTGTTTTAGAATTTCTTTTGTACGCCTGGGGGACTTAATGACCTTATCAGCTGTCTGCTCTTTCAGGGCCATTTCTTTGGCGATCTCTGTAGGATCTGGCCGCAGCCAGGCAAAAACAATCACCGAGGCAATGGCGAACAAAATCAACGCAGTTCCATACGGCCCCACCAATTCATTCAGTCCAGCCCGGGATGCTAATACACCTGCTGGACCAACCAGAAGAGGTCCGGCGATCGATCCAACAGTTCCTCCTAAAACCACAGTCGCGATGGCTTTGCCGCGTTTTTCCGGGGGATTAACCTCAGCAGCTGCAAAACGTCCCAGCTGCATGGCTGATTGGGCAAAGCCAAACAAAGACATGCCCGCCAGATACAGGAGGTAGGTTTTCTGCCAAATTGCAAGAGCTGCAAACAATCCCCCAAATATTCCCAGGACCAGCCCGATACCTAATCCATTTCTGCGGCCAATCTTCTCGATCAACAAACCCCAGGAAAAAGCACCGAGGGCAGCTGATAACAGCAGGATCGTCACTGGCAATCCTGCCCAGGCGATTATTCCGCTCAACTCCGCCCCTACGATGGAATTGACCGTGCCTGTAGTGATCAACGCTGCTGAAACAACACTCTGGGATAAGAATAACGTTATGGTAATTTTTCGCTGGACACCCTTGAAACCAATCAAAATAGCACGCTCCTTGAAATAAATAGAATGAGCGGGATGTGTTGTGTCTTGGACACCAATAGGCGGTGAAAGCTCCGGATTGGTGTGGGGGATAGAGGGTTCATTCTACCATATTGACCTCCGGGGTATTAATACAATCCAAATGATCCGGAGGGTTTTCAAGGAATGCTGTCGCCAGGATATTTTCATCGCCCCGAAGAAAAGCGGTATGATTGGAGATATGAAAAAACCCGTTAATATTACTCTCAATCATGGAATCCAGAAAAGCAGCTCATGAAAAAAGAATTTGAGTATATCCCGACCAATGGCATCAAGCTGCACACCGTACTGGCCGGACCTCCCGGGGGAGAGCCGGTATTCCTGCTGCACGGATTCCCAGAAGCCTGGTTCGGGTGGGAGAAGCAAATAGGACCACTCGTGCGGGCCGGTTTCAGGGTCATCGTACCCGACCAGCGGGGCTATAACTTAAGCGACAAACCTATCGGTGTAGATCAATATCAAATGAAGGTCCTGGTTGAAGATATCCTGGGGTTGGCAGACCAGCTTGGTTATGAACGTTTTTACCTGGCCGGCCATGATTTTGGCGCCATGGTGAGCTGGGGTTTGGCGCTTCGTGCTCCCGAAAGGATAAAAAGCCTGGTTATCGCCAATGTCCCGCATCCGGCGGCCTTTCAATCTTATCTACGTTCCCATCCGGCCCAGATGCTGAAAAGCTGGTATGCTTTTTTCTTTCAACTGCCAGGTCTGCCCGAAAAAATGGTCAGCGCCGGGGATTGGAAGGTATTGACCTCTGCCATGCCTGATCATTTTTCAAAAGAAGCTATTCAGCGCTACCGCGAGGCCTGGAATCAACCCGGAGCCATCACTGGCATGATCAACTGGTATAGGGCGACTTTTGGGGTTAGGCAATCATCCAGAGGATCAAATACAATTCAGCCCCCTACCCTGATCATCTGGGGCAAAGGTGATCCCCACCTCAGTCACCAGATGGCACCCTTAAGTCTGGAATACTGTCAGGATGGAAAGCTGGTATATTTTGAGGACGCAACCCATTGGGTCCAGCATGATAAACCCTCGGAAGTCAGCCAGCTGCTCATTCAACATTTTTCACCAGGAGGGGTTGATGGCAATTGAACCCAGCAGCGTTCAGCGGGATCGGATGCTGGCCCAGGGAAAAACCAAACTGGCTCTGGCTCAATTTTTGGTTTTTAGAGATCCGGCGTTTTACAGGGATTATCTGGAAATAACTCGTCAGTCTGTCACAGCAGAAGGTGGAGTACGGGTCCATCAGCTTAAAATCGGCCAGGTCCTCACCGGCGGGGAGCTCCCTTATCAATATCTCACAATAGACAGTTTTCCTTCCAGCCAGGCCCTGCTGCAGGCCCATGAAAATACACGGGAGATCCGGCAGGAGGCTTTAATTGAAATCTATGCGATCATTATCAAATCTAATCCGGCGGTAAAGAGAATTTTCAAAGGACTCGGTTTTCTTTCTCAGTTATTGACAAAGTGGTTGGGCACTTCAGAAATAAGGAATATCAAGAATCTTTCTGGCTTGCTTGATCCAGAGACTGATCCTGATCTTGGAAAACTCAGTGAATTCAGAACCGGGAACCTGGACCAACCTTTCTACATGATGAATTTAAATCAGTTTACCCCCAGTGATAAAGGGGGAAGGGCCGGCAAAACGGCTTATAACCGCTACTCCGCCCAGATCACCCCCTACCTGATCAGCGTGGGCGGTTATCCGGAAATCTATGGGGAAATTCTCAGCAACTATATCGGAGACCAAAAGAACCTATTATTCAATAACTGGCACGATTTTGCCCTGGTCTATTACCCCTCTCGATCTCATTTCCTGCGCCTGATAAGCAATTCTCCCAGACGCGCGGCCGAAATCCGCAGAGCTGGGCTAAAACAGGTTGTGTTAATGGCTTGCTCTAGTCAGTAAGTAATAAAAGCCCTACAAAACATCTTTTTTCACCCATTCCTTGTTAGAGATAGCTCTTAATAATCAAAAAATAAAATCCCGGATACCGGATGGATTATGGGGGTCTCAATTCCCCTGTATTCAGTCCACATTATCTTTAATATCCTAACCAAATGAAGGAAAGCTTAAAAAATTACCGTTTTCGACCAATTTCGTATCAAAACCACACGTTTTATGTTATCCTACATAAGCAATCAAATAAGATAGTAATAATGTACATAAATGTTCGAATTTGATCGGAGTTAAGGTTTCATGATCTCAGAAGAACGACGCGCCCGGCTGCTAAAAATAGTCAACGAGCTGGGGTATGTCCAGGTAACTGACCTGGTAGAAGAATTCGGTGTGACTCCAGTAACCATCCGCCGGGACCTTCAAATCATGGAAAAAGAAGGATGGCTGATTCGCAAGCGCGGCGGGGCAGTCCGGCGCAGCCAGGGTGTTACCATGGAACTGCCCTATATCATCAAAAAAGTCCAGAACATTGAGGTTAAAAGACGCATCGCCGAAGTTGCGCTGAATATGGTAGATGATGGCTACTCGATTATTCTCGATTCAGGATCCACAACTTTTGAATTGGCACAGCAGCTGGTTACCAAGACCCGCTTGAGCGTTGTGACAAACGATCTCTATATCGCCACAAAATTAGCGGCCAACCCAGATATCAATTTGATCTGCACCGGTGGTGTTGCCCGTTCTAATGTGTTCTCGCTCCAGGGAGCGATCGCCGAAACCTGTATCAGAAATCTTCGGGTTGAAATCACCTTCCTGGGAGCTGACGCCATCCACCCTGACGGGGGGATCTATAATGTGAATATTGATGAAGTACCTGTGAAGCAGGCCATGATTGAATCTGCCCCAAAAGTGATTTTATTGGTCGATTCGTCCAAGTTTGAAGTCTGTGGTTTTGCCAAAATATGCACTCTGTCCCAAATTGACACCGTTATCACTGATGATGGAATCAGCCCAGAAACAAAAGAAATGATTAAAAGTTTTATCCCCGGCAAGTTAATTATCGTCTGACTTTAGGCGGCTAAGATTAGGATCGAATTATTCAAAAGGATATGTTAATAAAAGGAGGAGAAGGGAAATTTATGATCTTTATACGCATGACCACGTATCAAAGCAATATGTACGAAAGGAGATAGAGTAATGGATATAGTATCAATTATTAGCAAATTTTCAGATTTTTGGATGGGGTTAGGTGTTACCCTGCTGCTTCCAATTATCATCACCACCCTGGGCCTTGTATTTGGTCAGAAGTTTACCAAAGCGCTCCGGGCTGGACTAACATTAGGCGCTGCTTTTATTGCCCTTAACCTGGTCATCGGTTTATTGATCAATGCAATGGTTCCAGTCGTTGACTTGTTAGTGGCAAATACTGGTGCCAACCTGACCATTCTCGATGTGGGTTGGGGCGTCGCTGCAGGCATTGCCTGGGGCACACCGGCTGGATCAATAGTCATCATTATTTGTCTGGCTGTCAACATCATCATGCTGGCCTTCAAATGGACCAAAACTCTCAACGTTGATATCTGGAACTTCTGGAATCAGGCTTTCACCGCTTCGGTTTGTTATCTGGCAGCCGGCGGCGCGAACAATCCCGGAGTGGCCTGGCCAATGGCTATCCTTGGCGCAACAGTCCATACCGTTTACGGACTGATCGTGGCCGACAAAACAGCCAAGGGCGTTCAGGAATTCTACAACCTGCCCGGCATCAGCATTCCGCACGGATGGGCAGTAACTTCAGTTCCCATCATCTACGGTGTCAACTGGGTTATGGACCGCATTCCTGGCGTGAAAGACATCAATTGGGACGAAGGCACAATCCGCGAGAAATGGGGTATCTTTGGTGATCCGTTGATCCTGGGCACAATTCTGGGTATCGCAGTAGGCGCTGTTGGTGGCCTCTGGAAGCAGCCTGTTCAGCTCATTACCCTTGGTATAACCATCGGTACAGCTATGATCCTCATCCCAAAGGTTATCGGTTTCTTCATGGAATCCCTGAGCCCGATCGCCGAATCTGCCCGTATATTCATGGCAGAGAAATTTGGTGGACGCGAGATCTACATCGGACTTGACTCCGCAGTATTGATCGGTCACCCGGTCACCGTTGCGGCAGCTGTTATCCTGATCCCGATCGTTATTGGTCTGGCCTTGATCCTTCCGGGCAACCGCGTACTGCCATTTGGCGACCTGGCTGCCTTGTTCTACTTTGTGTCCATGGTGCCTTTCATGGCCAAAGGCAACCTGTTCCGCTCAGTCATCAGCGGTATTTTCGTTATGACCGTGGTTCTTTATGTCACCACCTCTTTTGGTTCTTCACTGACCGAAATGGCCGGATTTGTCAATTATGAGATTCCTGCAGGTGCAGTCGACATCACAGCCATGTCCGCTGGAAACTGGGTCAGCTGGGTGATGTTCCAGCTCAGCAGATTTGCAGGCGGATAAATTTTAATCCCGTTGGGTGGGCACGTTCTTTGTTATCCATTGAACGTGCTCACTCAATATTTTTAAGCTTTGCGGTTTCTAAGGGAATTTCAATGCAAATTCCCTTAGAGCCAAATTGGAATCATTATCAGGAAGTTATTCCCAAAAACACGGGGAATTAAATGAAAGTAGCTGTATACCATAATAATCAGGATGTTCGGATTGAAGATCGGCCCCGACCGATACCAGGCCCTGGAGAAATCCTCGTTGAGACCAAAGCTTGTGGGGTATGTGTTGCAGACACAATGGAATGGTACCTGGCACCAAAAGCTCCCCTTGTCTTGGGCCATGAGCCAACCGGCCTTATTGTCGAGCTTGGCCCTGAAGCATCCGGATTCAATGTGGGTGATAGGGTCGCGGTTCATCATCACGTGCCTTGCCTGGTATGCGCTCACTGCAGGCGGGGCAACTTCACAATGTGCCCAACTTTTAAATCCACTCATATTAATCCTGGCGGTTTTTCTGAATTCTTCACCGCTTCAGCCCTTCATGTTGAGCGAGATGTTCTTCTATTGCCAGACCAGGTATCATTTGAGGTTGGCACACTGGTAGAACCCCTGGCCTGTGTCATTCATGCCATTCGCCAGGCAAATATCCTGGCTGGTGACAAAGTAGTTCTGATTGGGACCGGGACCATGGGATTAATGTTCATCCAGGCTCTAAGATTTTGGGGGGTACGCGACTTGATCGTATATGAGCTTCTTGAGTGGAGAAAACAAAAAGCGGTTGAATTTGGGGCACCGATCGTTATTGAGCCCTCAAACAACATTGAAAATGAAGTCGGAAGAGTTAAAGGGTATCTGGGAGGAGAGGCTGCGGATAAAGTGATCATTGCCGCAAAAGATCTTAGCGCGATGAATCTTGGTTTGCAGCTGGCCGAAAAAGGTGGGACAATCCTGTTCTTTGCCACTCCTCATCCTGATGAATTTGTAAAACTTCATCCCTCTACAATTTTTTTCAACGAATTGGTCATTAAGTCGAGCTATTCAGCCGATCATAATGATACCCGGATCGCGTTAGATCTATTATCCAGGGGCGAGGTGGATGGGGGCAAACTAATCACAAATCGTTACCCTCTGGAACGGCTTTCAGATGCAATTGTACAGACATCAAGCCGGGAAGGCAGTCTCAAATGCGTTATCAGTTTCGAATAATTCCTCAAGGTGGAGCGTCTCATGACTTACTCGATTGACCTTAATGGGCAGGTGGCGATCATTACCGGGGCCGGTAAAGGAATAGGCGAAGCTTGCGCCCGTTATCTGACCCAGGCTGGAGCCCAGGTTGTTATTGCTGACCTGGTCCCTCCCAACAAAGTAAATACCGTTCTTGACGGCATTGAGGAATTGGGGCTTAGGCCAGACTATTTACAGCTGGACATTTCTGAACAACCCAACGCTGAAAAAATGATCCAGGCAACTTTGGATAAGTTCGGCAGAGTAGACATCCTGGTGAATAATGCCGGGGTTGTAGCCGACTGGGACAAGAGCAACGCAGTTCATGTAAAGGGCGTCCATTATTGTTCAGAGGCAGCGAAAGATCACATGGCTGAAAGAGGAAGCGGGAGGATTGTTAACCTGACGTCCACCTGTGTTTTCACTGGAGGCACTGGCATTCCAGAGTATGTTGCTTCAAAGGGGGGCACCTACGCTCTGACACGCTACCAGGCCAAGACCTATGCACCCCTTGGCATCCTGGTAAATGGAGTGATGCCAGCAGTGATTATGAGTGATATGATTATGACCCGGTATGATAGCAAAGAGGAAATGATCGATCACTATACTTCCATAATGCCGGTCAAGCGGATAGGTTATCCAGACGACGTGGCAGGGGTAGTGTTATTTTTGTGCTCAGACCTGGCTGGATTCGTTGTCGGCGAAATTATTGTGGTAGATGGTGGCAGGATGCACGTGGGTTGATTAAAATATATCCAAGATCTTATTAAGAAAGGTTGAATAATGAAAACAATTTTTGAAGAACTCAAACATCTAACTTCAATTTCCGCTCTTTCGGGAATGGAGGACAGGATGATCAGCGAGATGGTCAAACGTTTTAAACCTTTTGCTGATGAAGTGGAAGTAGATAATTTAGGCAATGTGACCGCAACTTTCGAGGGTGTGGACAAGGACACGCCCAGGATGCTGATATTTGCCCATATCGATGAAATTGGCTTAATGGTCACCAAGATAGAACCCGATGGTTTTCTTCGATTTGACCGCATTGGCGGCGTGCCGGAAAAAACATTGCGTGGTCAATTTGTTGATGTATTTTCAACAGACGGCCTCAAGTCATATCGGGGGTTTATTGGAACCCACGCCCACCACTTGACCCCGCCCGATAAAAAATATGTTGTCCCAACAACCAATCATATGTATCTTGATATGGGCTTTGCTTCTGACCAGGAAGCACTTGATCTGGGTATAAACACCGGCAGCGCTGTAACTTATGCCCCCAATATCCAGCAGATCGGCGAACACCGGATAACAAGCAAAACCATGGACAACCGCGTTTGCGTGTTGATCCTGCTCGCCCTGGCTGAATATTTGAAAGAGAACAAACCGCCTGGAACTATTTACCTGGTTGCCTGTGTCCAGGAAGAGTTCAGCATCCGCGGAGTAATGCCAGCCTTTACCCGCCTCGAACCCGAAGCGTCCATTTGCCTTGACATCACATCGGCTTGTGACACACCGGATTTGAATAACCGCTATAACGTTGCTCTCGGCAAGGGTCCCGCTGTACTGCAAATGAACTTTCATGGCAGAGGAACGCTGGCAGGATTGATCCCCAATCCGAAACTCAGGATGTTTATAGAGCACACCATCGAAGATCTAAAATTACCTTACCAGCGGCAAATTATTATCGGTGAAATAACAGACGATGCCTTTACTCTGGGGTTGGGAAAATACGGTGTGGCTATGGCTCATTTATCGATCCCAATGCGCTATTCCCACTCCCCCATCGAAACTTGCGATATCCGCGATATTGAGAGCGGAATAAAGATCATCCAGGAAATAGTTAAAAGATTCGATCATACAGTAGATTTGAAACGAGGTGTTTAGCCTGAACCTGGTCTGGAAAGAATCAAAAGATTATATTTGATCAAATCATAGTTAGAATCCTCAAGGTTGAAAATATGAAACAAAATTGGAGCAAAGAGTTATTCGGAACTGATAAATGGATCATTGCCATGTGCCATCTGACAGCTCTGCCGGGGGATCCGGGATTTGACAGCTCTACTGGCCTTGAAAAGGTGGTCGAGTTAGCACAAAAAGATTTAATGGCCCTCCAGGAAGGCGGTGTTGATGCGGTTATGTTCTCAAATGAATTCAGCCTGCCTTATTTAACCTCTGTGGAACCCATTACGATTGCCTCAATGGCAAGGATTATTGGGGAACTTTTGGATGAGATCAAAATTCCCTTTGGGGTCAATGTGCTGTGGGATCCGATTGCTTCCCTGGATTTGGCTGTAGCAGTGGGTGCCAGCTTTGTGCGGGAAATCTTCACCGGGGTTTATGCCAGTGATTTCGGTCTCTGGAATACCGATTCAGGAGCTACAGTTCGTCATCAGCATCGCATCGGTGGAAAAGACATTAAACTATTCTTTAATATTGTGCCCGAAGCTGCCAGGTACCTGGTGGATCGTGATATTGTCGAAATAGCAAAATCAACCGTTTTTAACAATCACCCGGATGCCATTTGTGTTTCTGGCCTCACCGCAGGTGTGCAGACAGATGTATCTACTCTAAGGAAAGTTAAAGAAGCCATTCCTGATACAATCGTTGTCGCCAATACGGGAGTCCGTATTAAAAACGCTGAAGAACAATTATCCATTGCTGACGGAGCAATAGTCGGCACAGCCCTGAAACAGGACGGGGTATTTGAAAACCATGTTGATCAAGCCCGTGTGCGGGAATTTATGGACAAGATCGAGTCGATCCGCAAAGAATTATAATTGTGAATAATTCAAGAACAACCAAAATTGCCCCTTCAATTGCATCGGGCCCATTGACCAATTTAAGGGAAACAATCCTTGAACTCGATCGTGCCGGATCTTCTATGATCCATTTTGATATAGAAGATGGCAATTTTGTGCCGGTTATGAACCTCGGAGTAAAAGTCATCGGAGAGCTTCGCGCTTTGACCGAGCTGCCATTTGATGTCCACCTGATGATGATCAATCCTGAGTGGCTGATCCCTGATCTGGCCAGGATGGGAGCAAATCTGGTCTCCGTCCACTTCGAAGCCTGCCCTTACCCGCGCCGGACCCTGCGCCTTATTCATGATTCTGGAATGAAAGCAGGTCTGGCGTTCAATCCCAAAACGGGGATTCCAGATCTGCAATTCTGCCTCCCATATCTATCTTTTATAGTCATCTTGACTACAGAACCAGAGATCCCGGATTGCCCGTTCCTGCCATCTGTTCTTCATAAGATCACAGAGGGGAAAAACCGTCCAGAGCTGGGTAAGATCACCTGGGTTGCCGATGGAGGGATCTCAGTGGAAAATGCCGCCCTGGTGGCAAAGGCCGGGGCAGATATGCTTGTAGTTGGTCGTGGTATATTCCAAGGTGGGAATATATCCGACAATATTCTTGAGATCAATAATACGATCAATTCACCCCTAAAAAAGAAATAATTATGAGTGAAATAAAAATTAATGTAGATAATATCCTGGTTAACGACTC
>CAYUXO010000075.1:6329-11744 GCA_964448865.1 uncultured Anaerolineales bacterium | reverse complement strand
TTATAATCTTTCATTAATCATACTACGAGGGAAGAGACTTTAGGAATCTGAGACAGACAGATAATATGATCATTAAACCCAATCATAAATGATTGGGCTATGAGCTGCGCCCATTAAATTGGGCTGATGATACTAGTTATATTTTTCGTAAAGGAGGGTTAGAGTCCCTTCTTCGTGATGCTTTTTTTGGTTTTCAACATAACTAATAATCACAGGTAGATGGAACTTGCTTATTGTGAAAATCGAATATGATGTTTGCCAAGAAAAACAACCACTGCATAAAGCAGTTTGATTTATTCTTTTTGATGAAGAACCTTTTATCTGGCCAATATATTTTGGAATTGGGACAGTAACAGGGATAGATGTTACTAAATGGATGTGGTCAGATGTGCCATTCAGGGCATAGACAATACCGCTCAACCCAATAGCTTTACTCCGAATAAAGCCAAATAATGTTGGCTCAACTAGATTGGTAATTAATGGTTCTCTTTTTTTTGTGGCCCAGATTAAGTGATAATAAAGTTGTGTGAATGCCATTCAAATCCCCCTGATTTATTTGATTATAAGCCCGGAAGGGCGTAGTTCATAGCCAGGTGGTTTACCACCTGGACGGATTATAAAAGGAATGATGAATTCCTTTCGTCTATAAAAAAATGAGTGTTCGATATTTTTTCTCAGCCCTGTCATGCCCTTCGGCTATGCTCAGGATGCTGCGCAATGACAGGGCTATTAACTGCGCTTATTAGATCTTAATTATTATAAATCCTTCATAGGCGCAAAACTCAAGCGGTGCAAGGGGGAAGGACCATAATCCAGAATCGCCTGGCGGTGGCTGGTTGTGCCGTAACCCATATTCTTCTCCAAGCCATAAAGGGGGTATTCTTCAGCTGCCCTGATCATCCAAGCATCACGATGGGTCTTTGCCAGGATGGACGCGGCAGCGATTGAAAGGGATCGGGCATCCCCTTTTACGAGCCTGGTCTGGGGAAGGGGATTATTGGGTAGGACAATGAAATCAACCAGTAAATGGTCAGGCTTGGTTTCCATCTGGTCCTGAGCCCGCTGTACAGCCAGCCTTGTTGCCGGAACGATGCCAAACAGATCAATTTCGTTATTTGATGCCGATCCAACCGCCCATTCCTGGCTGTGATTTTCTATTTTGATCCGCTGCTCTTCCCGTTGTTGAGGGTTAAGTTGTTTTGAATCCCGAACACCTGAAAAGGCAGCAAGTAAATCCTTTTCTTGAGGAAGGATTACAATAGCGGCTGTCACTGGACCTGCCAGGCAGCCTCTTCCGGCTTCGTCCACACCGCCGACAAAATGGCAACCTGATTTCCAGAGAGTAGTTTCAAATTCCAGGTGGGGGTGTTTGGGAATTAACCCAGGATCAATTTTCCGGGTCATACAAACCCTGTTTTTGGTTCTGGTGGATAATCCGGATATCCTGGATGATTTTTAGTGCATCCCGGATTGCATTAACCTTGCTCCCCGGGTAAAAGGTCCAGGGTATGGGTACCTCCTGGATAGTGAATCCTCTTTGGCGGGCAATAAAAAGAAGTTCAATGTCAAAAGCCCAGCCCGGCAGGGTTTGGTGGTGAAACAAATCTTTGGCAGCCGCGGCTGAAAAACACTTAAAACCACACTGGGTATCATTCAAGCCCGGGAGGGCAATTAATTGTATCAGCCAATTCATCACTCTTCCGCCCAGGTAACGTGTGAGAGGTTCGTTATAGCGCACAGCACCCGGGACTTCCCGGGACGCTATGGCTACATCTACTCCTTCCAATTGTGGTGGAATGAACTTATTTATCTGATCAATCGGCATGGAAAGATCAGCATCACACATGAAGAGAAAATCCCCTTGGGCTTGCAGCATGCCCATTTTGACAGCTGATCCTTTCCCGGGATATTCCTCAAAAAGCTCACGCATAAAAGGATATTCCAAGCAGTATTTACGGATGATATCTCCCGTATGGTCAGTGCTGTTATTATTTACTATCAAGACTTCGGAGGAATAAGATTGATCCCTAAGAAAAGAGCCTACCTCATTGAGTGTTGCAGGCAGGCGGGTTTCTTCATTATATGCGGGAATGATGATGGAAAGAAGTGGATGTTGCACGCGAGTTCCGTCGCTTATTTTAAAGTGTAAATATAACCAGACCGATCAGTGAAATCAGAACAACGATTACCAGAGCGATCAGCCCGGCAATTATCACCCATTCTTTGCGGCTGAAATTTACCTTTCTGGTAACCTTGGAAATCTCTTTATCTACCTTGGCAAGTGCTTCCGGGATCACCGGCGTGACATCAACAAGGGGAAGGGGTTCTTTCTTCTTTTTTGTTTTCTCCGGAAGCCTGGGATTGGTCAATAAGTTAATGACGGTCCTGAAATCCATATCGCTGAAGACTGGTTTGGCGATTGATAATTCTCTGGCGAAGTTCTTGATTCCGTCAGCCTGGATCACCCGGACCCGGGGTCGGATGGATTCCACAACAGTCTCTGGAGATACGAATATCATTACTCCCCGACCCGTGGGAGCCGAGAAATTGTGCTGTTTCAGGTATCCTTCAATGGTTTTCTGGTATAGCCAGGTTTCACGGATGAGGTTTCTCTGTGCCAGGCGGTACTCATCATCCCGGCCGAGTTCTTCCCACCGTTTACCTTCAGCACGATAGAATCCTTGCTGTGATTTGGGATTGATTACCAACAAACTGGAGGGGGTCAGCAGGACAAGGGGTATAGGTCTGCCTACCCGGGGAATTTCCACATCCCGGATTAAGACACAATCATTTCCTAATACAGATCCAAGGATTTCAATCAACTCTTCCTGGCTTTTCCGGCTCTGTTGCCAGGACCATCCATAGGAAAACATCCCCTGGAGGTTTAATAAAAATCCACCAGTCCCAGATTCTGATTGATATTTTGATTGATCAAGGGTCCGCATAGGTAAATTTCCTGGTATTTTTTTTGATTATACCAGTCTCTTTAATAAGAAATCAACAATCGTATGATCGTAAGTGGGACAAATTAAGATAAAAATTCACACTATAAAAAGTCGGGGTGGACGGACTTGAACCGTCGACCTCCGCGTCCCAAACGCGGCGCGCTACCAACTGCGCCACACCCCGATGTACTGCTTTCATATTCGCAAAGCAGTATAATCTTAATGCTAATGATAGTCAAGGACAGCCACTTCCTGGAGCTAAAATCAACTGTGATCAATGAACTGGTTCGCATTCATCATGAAAAATATCTGGATGACATTAGTTTCTGGCTCTCCATGACCAGGGGCAGGAATCCTGTTCTGGAGCTGGGATGCGGACATGGAAGAGTCACACTTCCTCTCTGGAAAGAAGAAAGGCAGGTTGTCGGCGTTGATGTGATTTTGGGATCCCTTCATTACCTTTTAACGGCATCTCAAAACGATGGTTTATCAAGTCCAAAACTGGTTTTAGCTGATATGCTCTGCCTGCCCTTGAAGACCCAATTTGAAGCGGTGATCATACCCTGCAATACCTACAGTATCTTTATTGCAGAGGAAAGAGTTCTGTTATTAAACAGAATCATTCAGCTGCTGAAATCTTCTGGAATCTTTCTAGTCAGTGTTCCCAATCCCATTGTGATCCAGGAATACCATCAAAAAATATCAGTGGATGGAGGGGAATTAACCTCGGATGTGGAAGGAATATTTCCCCATCCTTCAACTGGTAATCCAGTACAGGTTAGCAGCGTTTTAAATCCCCTTGCTGATGCCCTTAGCTGGGAGTGGATCTATGATCAACTTCATCCTGATGGTAGGGTGGAAAGGCACCGGCAGACAGCAGTTCATCAATTAAGTTCTTTGGAACAATATCAAAATGAATTAGAAGAGACTGGTTTCCATAATAACCATTTCCTGGGGGATTTTGATGGAAGCCCGTATCAGGATGATTCGCCCTATCTGATCATGGTTTGTTCTTTATCCTGATCGATCATTTCACATCTCTCAATTACTTAGCCAATATCAACTAAATTTTGTTAATAAATATTCGATAAAGCATTTGCTTTTCTCTAACACTTCGTTTGTGTTTTTCTAATAATTGACCTGTATGATTAAGTTCAAAGCAAATAATAAATCTTCCGATACTTAAAGGAGAAAAATATGATGTATATCAAACCCTATTCCCGTTACCACAGACAACCTGTTCGACACTACCGAACAATGGAAAGTGAAATCCATGTACCTCTTGACGTTATTGTTGAAAACGACGCTTATGTGATTGAGCTGATCGTCCCGGGCCTGGAACCAGATGATGTTGAGATTGAAATTGTGGAAAAAACCATCGAAATTCAGGGTGAGTTTAAATCCCCCGAAGAGGATGTAAAATACCTTCGAAAAGAACTCCCCAGCGGAAAATTCCGCCGGGTCATTCGACTGCCCAAGCTGTTGAATATGGAAAAATCCGAAGCCAATCTTGAGAACGGAATCCTATCCTTACGAGTGCCGGTAGCAGAAGAAGCTTTGCCAAAATCCATTAAAATCAAAGCAAAATAAAACCACATTTATCTTTCCAAGGATTAGTGGCAGAAGAGCTGGTTACACGCCAGCTTTTCTGCATTTGAGGAATAAATTTCCCAGGAGATAGGAAGTGACAACCCAAATAATTGACGGGGAATCAGGTATAATTGCCGTACTGTTTTTAAGCCGAGGAGGAATGGATGACTGAAAATGAAAATATGGCTGATGATTTAGAAAAAATGATAACTGAGGCTGAATTGGAAGCCCAAATCGAAGAAAATGAAGCTGAAGAAACCAGCTCATCAAATGAGGTAGAGCCTGTTGAACGAGTTGAAAAACCAGCCCCTGAAAAGAAGAAGCTCTCAAAAGCCCGGTTGATTTACCGGAGAATTCTTGTCTGGTTAGTTGTGATAGTGCTTGCTTTTGCGGGAGGATTTTTCCTCGATACCATATTAAGGTTTCAACCTGAAAAAACCCTGGTCGAGGATTTAAGGGTTGATCTGGAGGAGTCTTCCGCGGAAATAACTTCCCTGGAGGATGAAATTGAAAAATTGAACCTCTTTAAGGAGCAAAATACAGTTTTGACAGAAGAGATTAACCAGGTGACCATTCATATCACCTTATTAAGTGCCCGGACAGCGGTGGCCGATGCGATGCTGGCCCTGGAGCAGGACCGCCAGGCAGACACCAAGTTGGCAGTGGATAAACTTGGCTCAACTCTGGAAACGCTGACAACTCTTGTAACTGAAGATCAGGCTGAGGTCGTGAATACCATGATCCAGCGGCAGAAGTTGATTGTCCTTGAATTGGATGGTGATAGTTTTTCGGCTCAGTCGGATCTTGAGGTGCTGGCCGCCAGGTTGAGCGCCTTGGAAAACAATTTGTTTGCGACTCCCTGATCAGTAAATTAAGTTAA
>CAYUXO010000075.1:0-6229 GCA_964448865.1 uncultured Anaerolineales bacterium | reverse complement strand
GTTAATCACTTTCTTCTACAACCATAGCCTCAGCTTCAGCAGCAGTATCCGGCATGCCGTTTAATACCCAGGTTTCGAAGATTTTGATGTACTCATCTTTCATCAATTTGGTGGGAGGCATTTGCTGGATATGTTCTTCGCCAGTTGTCGGATCAAGAATGCCGATTGCATTGATGGTTTGAATAAGGTAGCTATTGAGATCTCCGGGGATAAGGTTATTTTCTACATTATCACCAGTAGTGAGAATTTCCTGGTAACTCCCCATCAGGAAGTTGTTATTTTCTTTATCGGGTCGATGGCATGATATGCAATAGCGTCTAGTGATCCGGGATATATGAACTTCATAGGAAGGAATTTCGTTTTCTCTCAGTTCAGGTATGGCGCCAGCTCCCACAGCGTCCTCAGGGATTTCCACCCGGTCATCCCAGGTATAGCGCATAAATACTGCCAGGGCTTCTATTTGATTTTTCTTTAGTTCTCCTCCGTAAGCCAGACCATTGGGCGGCATACCCAGATCACCTTGACCAAGCTCAATCACGGCCTCCAGGGTTTCATCCGATCGGGTGTACATTTCATCCCGGCTGCTGATCGGCTTGAGATCCACACCCTCCAGTCCTTCTACCCCGGCGATTATGCCACCCTCGCCATCTGGTCCGTGGCATTCTGTGCAGTATATACTGTAAAGCTCATCTCCCAGCGCAATTTGTGCCTGGATTGTATTTGCCACTACCTCTTCCTCGTTTTTGGGTGTGGTGATAACAGAACGAATGGTCAATCCAACCATGCCCAGCACAACTATTCCCATGATCGAGATTCCAACCAGGCGGTTCTTCCAATGGCGAAGGGGATTTTTATCCAGGAGTGGAAGCAGGAACAAAGCCAGGACTCCGACAACAGGGATGATAAAAGTTCCCAGCCATTCAACCTGGCCGGGAATAAATTTTAATAATTCAAACAGGAATAAAAAATACCATTCCGGGCGGGGGATATAAGTAGCATCACTGGGATCTGCTTTGGGTTCAACAGCGACACCCACAAATGTTGCCAGCCCGATCAGCAGCAAGAACAATGCAAATGAAACCAGCAGGTCCTTGTAGATGATATCAGGCCAGAATTTAACGCCTTTTTGTTTGGCCTGTTCGTATTTTAGTTTATATGCTTTTTTATGCTCTTCGTTCACTGGATCCCTCCTCAACTCATTCCATTTAAACAGTTGGAATGTGGATCAGCTGTCTTGATCAGGAATATTGGAAATGCCCAGCCGGATGACCAGGTATAAATGTGTGGATACAGTTGCAATGATGATGGCCGGAATTATCCAGATATGCATCGAGAAAAACCGGGACAGGGTCAATGCGCTTAAATCCGGCCCTCCCCGCAGCACTCGGAGCAAAAAATCTCCCAGCCAGGGCCATGTTCCGGCGATTTCTGTTCCTACCGTTGTCGCCCAATAGGAGCGCTGATTCCAGGGCAGTAAGTAACCTGTAAACCCCATCCCCAGGGCACTGAGAAATAGAACCACACCGGTGATCCAGGTGAGTTCTCGGGGATATTTATAAGCGCCATAAAAGAAAACCCTGAGTAAATGAATAAACGCAGTCAGGATCAGCAGCGATGCTCCCCAGTGATGGATACCGCGGATTAACCAACCAAATCTAACTCCGTTCATAATGAACGTGATGCTGTCATAAGCATGATCTGGCGTGGGTACGTAATATACCGATAGCAACATCCCAGTGATGCCCTGGAGAGCGCCCAGGAATAAGCTTGCACTGCCCAAAGTGAACCACCAGTTTACCTTGGGTACTTTGCGATCAAGAATCGTATCGTAAATCCCCTTTAATCCCAGCCGTTCATCTAGCCAATCGAATATCTTCTCTGACATGTTTAGCCTTCCCTGAGATGAATGAATAGCTGATCCCCTTCCAGCTTGATCTCATAACGATCCAGTGGCCTGGGGGGAGGACCGGATTTAACATTCCCATACCGGTCAAAAAAACCTGCGTGGCAAGGGCAGGCAAACTCCTGGTTTTCCTCGCTCCAGTTAACGCGGCAGCTGAGGTGGGTGCAGACGTCAGAAAGTACCTCAACCGCTGTTCCTGAGGATCTGAGCACAAATACCCCATAACTCTTGCTGCTTCTTTCCCAGCCATTGACAGTTGTTAGTGTGAAGTTAAACAGAGTCGGCGAGCCAATAGGATAGTTTTCCAGTGGGCCGAGGGTTATCCAGTTATCACTTGATGCCTTTTTGAATGCCGGAGAGATGAAATAGCCAATCACCGGAAATCCAACCATGGCGGCCATCATTGATCCTAATACCGAGGTGACTATCTTTACAAATCCCCTGCGGTCCAGAACGGGCGAGCGGTATTTTGAACTCATAATGACTCCAGTGTTCCCTTAGATCAAACAGATTCCTCTTTTGGTGTTAATATAATTAGAAATATTCCATCATTATAGACCAGAACCTTTCTTATGGCTGATGATATCTTGGACTAACAAACTGTGAGATTTGTCACTTTCAATAAACATACCTAAAGTGACATAATGAGAGGGTATTCGAATCCCCGGATCATATTATAAGGTTTTTCGATGAACCAGGCTGGCAATATTAAGGAGGAAACAATGGCGTTAAGCCGGAGGGTAGGTTTATTGGCAGGGGCAAAATATAAAGGGGGAGGACCTATGCTGGCCTGGGTTCTACACCGCATTTCAGGCCTGTCTGTTATCATCTTTGTTGCTCTGCATATTCTTGCCTCATTCCTGACCCAACAGCTGGGAAGTGATCTGGGAATTTCTATCAACATTATTTATCAATCAATCTACTTCCAGCTATATATACTATTTTGTGCTCTCTTTCATGGTGTGAATGGATTGAGGATCATCATCCTGGATATCTGGCCCAGATTAATCCGGTACCAGAAAGAATCAACCTGGCTGGAGTGGTTTGTGATCTTGCCGCTCTATGCCCTTACCGCATTTATCATGGTCCGGCGTTTTCTGGAAGGATAAAAGGACGAGGAGTTTCCAATGCGCTCAAGAACAATGCCTAAACCCAGCTGGAACCTGGAATTTTTGATGTGGATCTTCACCCGCATTTCGGGAATAACACTGATCCTGCTGGCAATTATCGGATTATCAGCTGGTTTAATAATGGGGGCAAGGACACAGATGGACCTGGGAACATTAATGCGCTGGACATTTTTTCCTAATCCCAGCCATGTTCTTGACAGCGAAATTCCAGACCTGTATCTGTGGACAAATGGTTTCTGGCAGATCATGCAGATCCTGGTGGTGGTTTTTGCTGCCACCCATGGATTTAATGGATTAAGAGTTGTCATTGAAGATTATTCCAAACCTGGTATTTGGCAGGCAGCTCTCAGATTTCTGATTTTCCTGTTGTGGATTTTTTCTGGACTGGTAGGAATATACGTTATTCTCGGCTCCTGAACGGACCGAGAGGAGTACAACTATGCAAAAACATCAATACGAAGTTGTGGTTGTTGGCGCTGGCGGAGCTGGATTAATGGCTGCTTTATATGCCTCCCGGTCAGCCAGCACAGCAGTGATCAGCAAACTTTATCCAACCCGCTCGCACACAGGCGCGGCTCAGGGAGGGATTGGGGCCGCCCTGGGAAATACAGAGGAAGACCACCCGGAATGGCATGCCTTTGATACCGTCAAGGGCAGCGATTACCTTGGTGACCAGGAAGCCATTGAATTCATGGCTGCCGAAGCTGTGGGCGCGATCTATGAGCTGGAGCATATGGGATTGCCGTTCAGCCGCAATCCAGATGGAACCATTGCCCAGCGTCCCTTTGGCGGCCATACCAATAACGATACCGGTAAACCAGTCCGTCGGGCTTGCTACGCAGCTGACAGGACCGGGCACATGATCCTGCAAACCCTGTTCCAACAGAGCATCAAGAATCAGGTCAAGTTCTTTGATGAATTTTATGTGCTGGATATCTTGATTGTGGACGGTGTGACCGCAGGTGTGGTTGCTCTTGAATTATCAACCGGTGAAATGCATGTTTTTCATTCTAAAACAGTCATCATTGCCACAGGTGGCCACGGCCGGGTCTGGGAAACCACCTCCAATGCTTATTCCTACAGTGGTGATGGGGTGGCTCTAACTTTGCGCAAAGGAATTCCCGCTGAGGATATGGAATTTTTCCAGTTTCATCCCACAGGAATTTACCGCATGGGAATTTTGATTACCGAGGGCGTTCGGGGAGAAGGTGGTGTCTTGATCAATGGAGAGGGTGACAGGTTTATGGAAACCTATGCGCCCACTGTAAAGGACCTGGCTTCCCGCGATGTTATCAGCAGAGCTATGTATCTGGAAATGAAAGCTGGCAGGGGTATTGATGGTAAAGGATATATGTATCTGGATGTCACTCCGGAGGTAGTCAACCATTACGCAGAAATTGATGGAAGAAAGAATGTTGATGGATCACCTTACCGGGTAACAGCCAGTGATATTCTATCCAAACTGCCGGATATCATCGACTTCTGTGAGACCTATATTGGTATCAATCCGATAAGCGATCCCATGCCGGTGCAGCCGACTGCGCATTATGCTATGGGTGGGATCCCTACAAATAAATTTGGTGAAGTGGTTATCGACGAAAAGAATACTGTGCTGCCCGGCTTGTATGCTGCCGGTGAAGTTGCCTGTGTTTCAATTCATGGCGCCAATCGGCTGGGAACCAATGCTTTGCTGGATCTGGTAGTGTTTGGAAAATATTCCGGACTGAAAGCAGCTGAATATGCAGGGTTGGAATCTTACCAGGATTTACCCAACGATCCGGAGGCCTTTGCCATGCGGCAGCTCAACAGCCTTACAAGTGGCAATGGTGGCGAGAATATGATCGATATTGCCGCGGAAATGAAAATAGTCATGTCCGAACATGTGGGTGTATTCAGGGTTGAAGAGGGCATGCAGCAGGCTGTTGATAAAGTCCGCGAAGTCAAAGAACGCTTCAAGAATGTGAAAATTGATGACCAGGGACTCAAATACAATATGAATTTAATTGAAGCCTGGGAGTTGAGCAATCTGTTGGATATTGCCGAGGTCACCGCGGTTTCAGCCCTGGCTCGCAAGGAGAGCAGGGGGGCACATTCCCGGGATGATCATCCCGAACGCGATGATAAGAATTGGCTCAAACATACCCTGGCCTGGTTAGAGAACGATGGAGTAAGACTGGCTTATAAACCGGTTCAAATCACCAAATACAAGCCAAAAGCCCGTTCGTATTAGGAGGAAAAGCCATGCAGGTAACCTTGAAGATCTTCCGCTTCAATCCGGAAGATGACCGTAAAAAACATTACGATACTTTCACTCTTGAGGCAGATCCGACAGATCGGGTGCTGGATTTATTGGAACGCATTAAGGGAAACGAAGACGGTACGCTTGGATTCAGGAGGGCTTGTGCCCATGGCGTGTGTGGATCGGACGCTATCCGCATCAATGGTGTCAACCGCCTGGCCTGTAAGGTGCTTGTCCAGGATCTGAAATCCAGTACAGTGTTAATAGAACCTATCCTGGGTTTACCCATCGAAAAGGACCTGATCGTAGATATGGAGCCCTTTTTTGATCACTACCGCTCTGTGATGCCTTATTTTGTCAACGATGATCCTCCTCCTCAGAAAGAACGGATCCAGAGCCCGGAAGAGCGGGAGCGTTTTGATGACACTACCAAGTGTATTCTCTGCGCAGCCTGCACTACCAGCTGCCCCTCATTCTGGGTTAATGAGGAATATGTGGGACCGGCAGCAATTGTAAACGCTCATCGTTTTATCTTTGACAGCCGGGATCAGGCTGCTGCGGAACGCCTGGAGATCCTTAACGAGCAGCTCGGGGTTTACCGCTGCCATACCATTTTCAACTGCACCGATGCCTGTCCCAGGGACATCCAGGTTACTCAGGCCATTGGCGAGGTTAAAAAAGCAATTTTGAAAGGAAGATTAGACTAGAAGTAAAAAAAACCGCTGAGATCGATCAGCGGTTTTTTGATTTTGGAGTGGCACACGGGATCCTGGAAAGAATGCCGTGTGCTTGTTATACAAAACACCTCTTTTCCTTAAACACGAAGGACATGTTTTACTTAGTGAACTGAACCCCAAAAACAGGACACAAAAACAGGAACACCGCTTGTCTATTTTCAATTTGGGAGGTGTTTCCTTGTCATACCCAGGGACTGAAGTCCTCAGAGGGGCTAACGCC
>CAYUXO010000074.1:0-11828 GCA_964448865.1 uncultured Anaerolineales bacterium | reverse complement strand
TTGGAGTTAGAGCATCAGGGTGGAAACAACTACCAGGTTGATTTTAACCTGGCGTACAATCCATGGTGTGCTTACTCACCATTCTTCAGCTGTCCGATTCCTCCCCAGGAAAATCTGCTCACAGTTCCCATCCGAGCTGGGGAGAAAATTTTTCATCCTCGTAAAGGTCTTGAAGAATAAACACACTATATTCATAACTGTCATTAGATGATAATGACAGTTTCTCTTTTTAAGAACGATTTTGATTATCTGCTATTAGTTCCTTGGACTATTTAAAACAATTAATATTCCAAGAATATGACCTCAACGCGATTTTGGGAGCCAACAACAGTTGAATAAGGCAATCATTCTATAGGCGTAACCCAATAATGAAACCATTTTCCATTGTATATATTTGGAAACGTGATTTCGTTAGATAAATAGTTGGTTTTGGTTAGTTTCAAAACATCAGCATCAGTTACTCTGAAATCCGAATTAGAAAAAATTAGTGATGAAATTGACGAATTGGCAAGTATTCCACAGATTTGAATTTCTCAACAGATATAAATAACAAAATATTGACAATGTTATAATACAGAAGGTTAAATTGGAAAGGCTTGGTAATATATAACAAGTTTTCAGACATTAGGGGTGGGAATGGAGTTTTTATATGAAATTATCTATCATAATACCTGCTTATAATGAAATTAATACAATAGAGGATATACTCCGGAAAGTTCAAAGCGTGAATCTTAATAAAGAGATCATCATTGTAGATGATTATTCTACGGATGGAACTCGGGAATTCCTGAAAAACCTCGAGCAAAATGAGGGATTGATTCCCCCGGATAAGGATCATTCTGAAGTAAAGATTGATAATTTAAAAGTAGTATTCCATGATAATAATCGAGGTAAAGGCGCTGCAATAAACAGTGGTCTTCAGCATATTGATGGGGATGTGATGATCATTCAAGATGCTGATCTTGAATATGAGCCTGAAGAATACCATAAATTATTAGCTCCGATATTAAATGGTCATGCAGATGTTGTCTACGGGTCCCGGTTTATGGGAGGATCACCTCATCGGATATTGTTCTTTTGGCATTCAATTGGGAATAAGCTGTTGACTTTTGTTTCTAACATGTTTACAAACCTGAACCTTACTGACATGGAAACATGTTACAAGATGATCAAGAGAGAGATAATTGACCAGATAACCATCAAGGAAAGAGGTTTTGGTATTGAGCCCGAAATAACGGCAAAAATTTCTAAGCTCGGTGCAAGAGTTTATGAAGTTGGTATATCTTATTACGGTAGAACCTTTGAAGAAGGAAAGAAAATTACCTGGCGCGATGGTGTTAGAACGGTGTATTGTATCTTCCGGTATAATTTATTCTCTTGATATTCAGAATCAAGAATAACATTTTTGAAGTGCCATTAACTATTCTATTAATGGCACTGGTCTTATTAAATCCCTGTTCAACTTTTCAGTATGGAGATCCCCGAGATCTCGTAGATTTGATTCAACGATGCTGGCATCCTCTATAAACTGGGATATGTTTATGCCCATCATTGACACTGCAAGATTTTCCAGTTTAAGTTGCCCTCGGTGAAACATTTTCAATGCCCCCCCGTAGTTACCCCGGGAGATATGGTAGTAAGCCAGCCCTATCTGCAGGATACCCTGGTACAGGTCCCGCTCTGGGGGTTGTGTTTCCAGCCAGGCACCCTCCAATTCTTCATGAGCTTCGAAATATTCCCCCTTGTTAAATAATTCAATACCTCTCCGGGCCCGGGGGTGGATACTGGCGGGCAATGGATCAGTCTTCGAGTGTGTATTCACTTGTAAACGTCAGACCTGGTTTGAGAGTGGCCAGCACAGAGCAGTATTTATCCTCTGAAAGCTGCACAGCCCGCTGGATCTTGTCGGGCGCAACAGCTCCCTTAATGATGTAGTTAAAATGCAGGGAAACGTACTGGTAAGGAGATTCCTGGCTTTGTTCAGCCCTGACGGCTATCTTAAAACCCTCCAATGGTTGTTTGCCTTTCTCGAGGATCTGGACAACATCATAAGCGGAGCAGGAAGCAGCAGCCAGCAGCATTAAATCTGCTGGATTAACACCATGCCCTTCAGGTTCATCTTCCCTTAAATAGCCAATCGCAATTGAGTTTCCCATGTGATCGGTTCCCACGAACATGCGGGATCGCAGCCATTCCAGTTTCACTTCCTTGGTTTTGAGTTCCATTATTAATTCCTTGATATATATTGAATTCAAAAGATATTATATACTGTCCCGCCGTGTTGGAAATAAGAAGTATGTAAAAAGGGATCCGGTCGCACAAAACAGGGACGAAATCCTTTCAAAAGGACTTCGTCCCTGCTAAATTAAAGGTATACTCAAGAAAAAACAGGAACGAATGATGACTAAAAAAGATCAGCGAAAAAAATGGGAAGAAGAGGTTCTCAAACCTGCTCTGGAAACATTTCCCGAGCGCAAAGTGAGCTTCGAGACAGGATCTGGAATTCCGCTTCCCCGGGTAGCGCTGCCTGATAAACCCTCTGATTATGATGAGGATCTGGGATTTCCGGGAGAAAAACCTTTCACGAGGGGTGTTTATCCCACCATGCACAGGGGGCGATTATGGACCATGCGCCAATATGCCGGTTATGCCAGCGCAAGAGAATCCAACCAACGTTACCGTTATCTGCTGGGTCAAGGACAAACCGGCCTTTCCGTAGCTTTTGACCTGCCGACCCAGATTGGCTATGATTCTGACCATCCCCTGGCAGCTGGAGAGGTTGGCAAGGTTGGTGTTCCCATTTCTTCGCTGGGGGATATGGAAACTTTATTTCACGGTATTCCGCTTGACAAGGTATCCACCAGCATGACCATCAATTCCCCGGCAGCCATCTTGTTAGCCATGTATATTGCCGTTGGGAAGAAACAGGGAGTGGATCCGAAATCACTTCGTGGAACGGTCCAGAATGACATTTTAAAGGAATACATAGCCCGCGGGACTTACATCTTCCCACCCCAACCTTCCATGCGGTTGATCACTGATCTGTTTCAATACTGCCAAACGGAGGTCCCTCGCTGGAACACCATCAGCATCTCCGGCTACCATATCAGGGAGGCAGGATCCACGGCAGTTCAAGAAGTTGCCTTTACATTAGCTAATGGCATTGCCTATGTTGAGGCAGCGGTCAAGGCAGGTCTGAATGTGGATGACTTTGGCAGGCGCCTGTCCTTTTTCTTTAATGCGCATAACGATTTTTTGGAAGAAATTGCCAAATACCGGGCTGCCAGAAGGTTATGGTTCAGGATTATGAATGAAAGATTTGGAGCCACGCACCCGGACGCGCTTAAACTGCGTTTTCACACCCAAACCGCCGGATCAACCCTGACAGCCCAGCAGCCTCATAACAACGTCGTTAGGGTCACGCTGCAGGCACTGGCAGCAGTGCTGGGCGGGACACAATCCCTGCACACTAACAGCATGGACGAGGCCCTCAGCCTGCCCACCCAGGAAGCGGTCCAGATTGCATTACGGACCCAACAGATCCTGGCAGAAGAATCCGGGGTTGCCAATACCATTGATCCCCTGGGAGGATCTTATCTGATAGAAGAGCTCACTGATGAAATTGAAAACCGAGCTAAAGCCTATCTGGATGAAATCGATCGGCAGGGGGGGGCGTTAGCTGGAATTGAAAATGGCTTCATGCAGGGAGAGATCCAGGATGCGGCATTTGACTATCAAAGATCCCTGGAAACAGGAGACACCCACCAGGTAGGTGTCAATATCTATGAAATGGAAGAAGATCTGTCCCTGGAATTATTGACTGTTGATCCAAAGTTAGAACAGGCACAATGTAAATCCCTGGCAAAACTGAGGAAAAAAAGAGATCACCGGAAGGTCACAGATCTGGGGGGTAAATTGAAAATGGCTGCAGAAGGCACTGAGAATTTAATGCCGTTATTGATCGAATGCGTGGAGGGGGATCTAACCCTGGGGGAGATCACCGGGATATTAAGGGAAGTTTGGGGTGAATATAGGCCATCGGGAATGTTTTAGGGATCTGACGACCTCGGAGGTCTTTAAGACCTCCGAGGTCGGTGGTATTACGCAACCAGTGTTTTTGCCTTATTTGCTGCCTGGCTGGCATCGGGGCTAAAGCCGTCGGCTCCAATCTCGTCCGCATATTCCTGGGTTACAGGCGCTCCACCAATCATCACCTTGAGGTCATTTCTGATACCAGCTTCTTTCATCATGTCTATGGCGGTCTTCATATTGCCCATGGTAGTGGTCAGTAATGCTGAGAGAGCCACAATATCCGGTTTGTGTTCATTAATTGCTTCGACCAGTTCTTCTGACTTGACGTCCACACCGAGATCTATCACCTCAAAACCAGCCCCTTCCATCATCATGCCCACCAGGTTTTTACCAATATCGTGCAAATCGCCCTGAACAGTTCCAATTACAACTCGACCCAGCGGTTGGACATCTGCCGCTATCAGGTGGGGGCGTAAGAGCTCCAGACCAAATTTCATTGATTTGGCAGAGATCAGCATCTCAGGAACATATACTTCACCAGCTTCGAACAATCTCCCAATTTCTCCCATAGGGGCAATTAATCCTTCTTTGAGGATAGAATCGGCCGGGGCGCCAGAATCTATCGCTGCCTGGACAATGCTGGTGGTATCCGCCATCGCACCGCTCATTACTGCTTGATAAACTGCTTGAATTTTTTCATCCATGTTTTATTCTTGTCCTGTCTAAATCTTATTTTCTCCTTATATTCTATCGTAGACTGGGATTATCTGAGACCTCGGAGGTCTCGCACTTATCACAACCATCTATACTATAATTATTCTCATGACCAACCTCATACGACTTAACCATGTTGCGGTGCTGGTGTCGGACCTCGATCAAGCCCTAACCTTTTGGCAGGACCAGCTGGGATTATCGTTGGATCATGTCGAAACCGTTTCCAGTTTGGAAGTGAAAATCGCCTTATTACCTTTGGGTGAAAGTGAAATTGAACTGGTCCAACCCACCTCAGAGACTTCAGGACTGGCGAAGTTCCTGAAAAAACGGGGTCCAGGTTTACATCACATTTGTATTGAAGTTGAGGACATCGTGGCCAAGCTTCAGGATCTGCTTGAGAAAGGTGTTCGATTAATTGATCAGGAACCAATCCTGATGGATGACGGACGGCAGCTGGCCTTTATTCACCCTAAAAGCGCTGGCGGAGTATTGGTTGAGCTCTATCAGTTACCTTGAAAAGGATTGCCTTAAAGAAAAAACAAGATATCAATATATGTAGAGGCGACCCATCGGGTCGCCCGTACAGAAAAATATTAATAACATTGTTAAGGAGACCTGCCGGGTTGCCCCTAAATCATACAAGATATTCCCTCAGCGCTTCCACCAACATATCCAAATCCCCCTGATCGTTATATCCCTGCACTGAAGGTCTGATCAACCACCTTCCTTCCCAGGGAATGACCGGTATCTAAATCCTGTTGTTACCGTATAACCAGCCCTGTAATTTTTCCGGCTGACAATCCCCTGGCAGCTCTGCTGCGCCCAATTGATGGTAGTTACTTTGATGCTCCCCATAGATCGTTGGTTTGCCTGTCAGGGATTCTATCTCGCCCAAAACTTCAGCCAGCATCCCCCGACACTGGACCTTGACAGCTCTCCACTTATGCTCCTCATGAAATTCAATTGCAGCTGGAACACTGAGATAGGCGGCCGGGTCTATGGTGCCCCACCACTCCTGTTCCTGTAGAAATCTGGAATCACTCTCAAATGGGGAATTTCCCCCCCAGCCCCAGCTGACAACTAATGGTTCAATTGATAATTGATTGTCAGGCCGGACATGTAGGAAACCAGAGCTTTTGGGAGCCATCATCCATTTGTGGCAGTTCCCTGTGTAAAAATCCGCTCCAATTTCATTCAGATCAAGGTCCATCTGACCGGGAGCATGGGTGCCATCAATAAAAACCAGAATTCCCAGCTCCCGTGCTTTTTGGCAGATTTTTTCAACAGGCAAACGGACAGCTGTTGGTGAGGTGATCTGGCTTAGAAAGATCAACCTGGTTCGATCTGTGATCCGTTTCCAAATTTCCTTGATGATGAAATCTTCTGCGGGTAGGGGAAGGGGAATCTCAGCTCGGACTATTTTCATCCCTTTTTTCTGGGATGAGAATAGCCAGACATTTTCGCAGGCCCCATATTCATGATTGCTGATAATTATTTCATCCCCGGGACCCAAGTCCAGGGAGCAGGCGATAATATTCACGGCAAAAGTTGCATTGGGAACAAAGACCAGATCAGACGGGTCAGCACCCAAAAAGGCTGCTAATCTCTGTCGGGAAGATCTTAATAGATCATGGATATCCCGGCCAAGAAATTGGACTGGCTGATCTTCCAGTTTGTGCTGCCATTTTTGATAATTATTGAATACAGTGACAGGAGTTGCCCCAAATGAGCCGTGATTAAGAAAAATTACCTCAGGATCCAGTAAAAAATGGTTTTTAAGCGGTTTCATGATCATTCCTCGGCAGTCTTGGAGCTTGGTTTGAATTACGGTATAATTGTAAAACAAGGTTATAAGAATGGATAGCAGGGATTTCCCTTGCTATTTTTTTTGAAGAAATCCAGGCGGAAGTGGCTGCAGATATCGGCGACCACTTCCCCTTTGTGTGTAGAGATAAAATATCATTGAAAAATCTCCTACTGGATATCGCGGGAGAGCAGGGAAGAAGATTATGGCAGTAAAAATATCTAACAAACTAAATAATGCTTTCGAAGGAGCCCTTGCGGGTGGTGGTGATCCTGCAACGTCTCCGTTATATGTATTTGGACCATTTCTCAAGCTGATCGTTGTAGCTGGAGTAGCCAAAGTTACATTTGGCGCCTCGCTCTGGTTGGTGATTATCACCATTATGGTGGTTTCCGCCATGTACCGCTTGGTAATGAAATGGGTGACCGACGGCAGCGGAGGCAGCGGATTAAGTGAAGAGGAATTTGGCAGCTGGGCTGTCAAAATCAATGCAGCTATCACTTTTGTGGAATATACCCTGACCTTTCTGGTCAGCATGGCTGCCATGGTCACCTTTATCGCCGACAGGCTTCCCTTATTAAATGAAGCTATTTTTGGAATTCAATACCGCACAGTGGTGGCCATTGCGCTCAGCGTGCTGACAGGCTGGCTGGTAAACAGAGGTCCAAAGGTTGCAGCCCGAACCTTCGGGCCAGCAACTGCGGGAGTTCTGGTGCTGTTATGGGTCATGATTGGCGCGACCTTGTGGCAGCGGGGTTTTCACCTGCCGGATTTCAACCTGGAAGCCTTCCAGGGAGATTATTTCCATTTCACTTTGGCTGGTTATGTTCGGATTCTTGCTGTAATGACTGGTATTGAAGTGTTTGCCAACCTGGTTGCTGCCTATGAAGGCACTGATGAGGTCCGCAGCCGGCGTGCATTTAACAGCCTGTTAATTATCATGGGAACAACAATAGCTACCATGCTTATTGTTGGCCCCGCGATCCTGGAGATCTCTGACCCAACCAACCAGCATGTTTCGGTTTTCACCCAGACCATGGATGCCTTGCTGCCCTCTCCACTGCCAATTCTGGGGACAATTGTAGGAATTGCAGTCCTGATGTCTGCCTCTGCGGCAAGCGCTCAAGGTTTGCAGAATCTGGCCCTGGGTTTAAAGAAACGAAACTACATTCCACCCAACCTGGGCCAGCAGAATGAATACGATGTGGCTGATAAACCTGTCTGGCTGGAGGTTGCCATTGTATGTATTTCGTTTTTACTGTTTGGCACCAATGAAGAAACTTACCTGGCGATTTATGCCGCTGGAGTATTTATCCTGTTAAGTATGACAGGATGGGCTGTTACTAAACGTTTGATACGCCAGATCCGGGAGGAATTTTCAATCGGTCGGGCTTTTTTGATCCCCGGCACCGTGATTGCTGCAGTTCTCACAACGGGCGCTACTGCAATTATCTTTGAAGAGCGATTTATGGAAGGAGCCTGGACCTATTTGCTGTTCATACCGATTTTATACATAGGTTTCAGCATCTCACGGACTAAATTGGGAGAACCAGATCCAGTGCTGGATTACCTTGGTGGTCTTGATACAGCTCTCCTGGCCGGTTTTGGATTTGGTCAGATGGCACCTTTCGCGGTAACCGCTGGTGCGCCGGCCTCTGCCCCGGAAATCACCTGGGATCCGGAACCCATTGAAAGAAGCAATTGGCGTAATAATTATAAAGACATCAATAAAATTGCTGTTCTTTTGGATGGATCGGTTTATGCCGCCCAGGCTTTGCCAGCTGCCAAACGGATCAGCCAGGCAACCGGAGCCTCGATGACCCTTTTGTCTGGGGTTAAGTCTTATTCTCATGGTCCCCAGGAGCAATTTAACGCTGATCTCGCTGCCCGGGAAATATACCTGGAGAAAATGATCGAACAATTAACGGTCGATGGGTTTGTTGTTGACAAAGCTGTCCGACGTGGATCAATTGCTGAAGTTACCCGGAACTTTGTAAAATCTGCTGGAATAGATCTTGTAGTGACCACAACCCGGGGAAAATCCGGTGAAAAACACTGGATGAGCGGTGGAGTATCATCCAAACTGATGAGGAGCCTCGATATTCCCATTTACCTTGTTCAAGGAGTTCAGCCAGCGGATCTAGGTCTTGTGCCCACCCGCATGCTGGTAGCCCTGGATGGATCGATTGCTTCCGAGAAAGTGCTGCCATATGCTCGGAGCCTGGCCCAGGTATATAATGCCGAGTTAACTTTATTGTCAGTGCCCCAGATTCCTGAAACAGATAACTACCGTGCACCTGCCGATGTAGTTGAGAATTTACGTCATGAGGCTGAAGCTAAGATGAAAAACTTCCTCGAGGCTGTGGCACGCTCCCTGGAGAATGATGGCATCAAAGTGAATATCCTGGTCAAAGGATCCCGCCCGGCGACAACCATCGTAGAAACAGCTGAAGAGGGAGATTACGGGTTGATCATGTTGACATCAAATGGCAGAGGCGCCTTCGACCAGATGATCATGGGCGCGGATTCTGAACGTGTTGTAGGAAGCACCAATCGCTGCGTCCTGATGATGCCGTCGAGGAATAATCGGTAAATCTCTCCCGGAACTTTTAAAGCTCCGGGAGTATATTATTTATCCAGCCAGGTAGGTTTTCAATTCTGCAGTCAGGGGCGGCAGAATTTCATGCATATCTCCCACTAGTCCAAATCTGGCAAAGTTGAAAATAGGTGCATCGGGGTCTTTATTGATGGCCACGATGACCTTACTGTTGCGCATGCCTGCCAGGTGCTGAATGGCACCGGAGACTCCACAGGCAATATATAGATCAGGTGAAACTACTTTGCCGGTCTGTCCGACCTGGTATTCATATTCAATGTAGCCTGCATCAACTGCAGCCCTGCTGGCTCCAACAGCTGCACTCAATACATCAGCCAATTCCTGGATCAAGGCAAATCCTTGATTAGCCTTCCAGATTTCAGCGGCTTCTTCATCCAGGTCACCAGGAGCTTCCAGGTTCGGGTTCAGGGCAACACCTCGTCCACCTGAGACAATTACACTGGCATCATTTAAACTGACCCCGGAAGATTTTACCTTGTGATCAAGCACTGTGGTCATCTCAGAACTGGAATCGATCTTGACTTCCAGCGGGGAGGCTGAGCCTGATTTTGATTCATCCGGCTCGGGTTTATCAAATGCCCTGGTTCGCAGAGTGATAATTTGAGGCGATGTGCTGCACTGCAATTTCGCGAGCAGTTTACCGGCATAAATTGGTCTGGTAGCGGAAATCTTCCCGCCTTCCCAGGTGAGATCAGTCACGTCCACCATCACACCAGTATCCAGGTCGACTGCGGACATGCCTGCGAGTATCCTGCCGCGTGAAGTAGTGGGGAAAATCATCACATCAGGCTGGTATTGGTCAGCAGCGGTTTTGATCACATCCGCAAAATTTTCAGGACGGAAATCCTTCAGGTCCGGGTCATCTGCCGTGAAAACCTGGCTAGCTCCATATTGAAATGCCTGGTTTGCCAGATCTTGAAGGTTGTCTCCCAGCATCAATGCAGCAGCTTCGCCGCCATTATCTGCTGCCATTTTGACAGCAAGCCCTAATCCTTCCCAGGAGGATGGCTGGGCTTTTCCGTGAAAATGATCTATGAAGGCAAGTATTTTTTTTGTCATTAGAGCACCTTCTCAGCAATAAGTTTTTCAACCAGGTTTTTGGCTTTATCAGCGGCGGTATTACCCTCGACGATCTCGGTGGAAATTTCTCTCTTCGCTGGTTCGAATATTTCCGGCCAGGTAATAGAGGAAACTGGCGTCTCGATCCCAAGATCTGCCAGACTCCAAATTGGAAATTCAGCTTTGGAGGCCTTTCGAATTCCCATGAATGAAGGGTAGCGCGGATCTCCATAATCTTTGGTCACACTGACAACTGCGGGCAGGCTGCCTTCGACAATTTGCCCGGCCTCTTCCATGGATCGTAAAACTTGGAGTTTCTTTTCATCAAGAGAAATATTTTTAAATTTTGAGACCAGGGTCAGGGAGGGCCATTTTAAATGCCGGGCTACTTGAACCGGGAGCAGGCCGGTATCGGTATCAACCGATTGTTGCCCAAAAAGCACCAGATCCGCATCGCCAATTTTAGTTATAGCAGCAGACAGGACTTTTGAGGCAGCCACATTATCTGATCCCTTTAATGCTGGATCTGAAACCATCACTGCAGAATCCGCGCCCATCGCCAGGGCATGTTTGATGGCTTCGGTTTCCCCTTCCTTGCCGAGACAGAGGGCGATTACTTCACCTCCATGGTCTGCAGCCAGGTTAAGGGCAGCTTCCACAGCAAATTCGTCCCAGGGATTGATGATCAAGGGTGCATCTCCCCAGCTGATGACCCCGCCATCAACCGACATGGTTGCTGCAGTGTCGGGAACCTGCTTAACGCAGACAATAATTTTCATACGTCTACCCTCCTCATAAATGAAACTCTAATGACAATCTTAGCTTCGATTTGGAATCACGACCAGTTATCAAAATCATACGCAGGCAGCTCTTTCCGCAGTTTTTTATCATGACGTTTGTCCAGGGCGTAGGCCGCCTGGATCAAGGCTTGAATTTCATTGCTGCCTTCGTAAATCATCGCGCCTTTGGCATTGCGCAAATAACGTTCAACCGGGTATTCATCACTGAATCCATATGCTCCATGGATCTGGACTGCTTCTGCTGCAGCTCGGAAGGATGCATCTGTTGCAAACCACTTGGCGGCTGAAGTTTCCCTGGTATTTCTCTTCCCTTGATTCTTCATCCAACCAGCCTGTAAGTAAAGCAGCCGGGATGCCTGGTAATCTAACGCCATTTTGGCAATCTTGGCCTGGATCAGCTGCAAATCACTGATTTTTTTCCCAAATGCGTCCCGCTCTTCAGCATAGGATTTACTGGCCTCCAGGGATGCCCGAATCAAACCGGTTGCGCCGGCAGCCACGGTATAACGACCACTGTCAAAAGCTGACATAGTCACTTTAAACCCCTCGCCTTCCTCGCCTAGTATATTTTCCGCTGGAACCCTGACATCCTGAAAATTGATCCAACCCGTGGATCCAGCTCGAACGCCCAGCTTGCCGTGAATATCATCCCGAGTGATGCCAGGAGATTTCAAGTCCACCAGGAAAGTGGATAATCCTTGATGGGCCTGGCTGGCAGCCTGGTTTGTCCGGACTGTTACAACCGCATAATCGGCAGCTGTGGCCAGCGATATCCACATCTTTTCGCCATTGAGAATATAAT
>CAYUXO010000073.1:0-11830 GCA_964448865.1 uncultured Anaerolineales bacterium | reverse complement strand
TACAATATAGACATGGCAGATTTCGGGGAAAGTGGCTTGGCAGGCAGAGTGCTAAAAGGTGATCTGGACGCCTTCGGGGCGTTAATCCAGGAACACCAGGTTTCAGTATTCAATGTCTGCTTCAGAATCCTGGGCAACCGCCAGGAAGCTGAAGACTTGACCCAGGAAGCATTTATCAGGGCGTACCGGAAACTTTCTAGATATGATCCTTCCCGCCCTTTCGGCCCCTGGATGCGAACCCTGGCGGCCAACCTGTGTTACAACCACCTTAAGAAAACCAGGCTGCAGCGGGTGCCACTGGAAGACGAAAAGGATCAAATTAAGGATAAGCCTTCCACTGATCCGGAAAACCTGCTGGAAATGGCCCAGGAACACCGGGAGCTTTACCAGGCGCTTTGGAAACTGCCAGACAACCAGAGAATAGCCCTGGAACTGCGCCACTTCCAGGGATTGTCATACCAGGATATGGCAGAGGCACTAAGTCTTCCGCTGAATACCGTGCGCAGCCATCTATATCGGGGTCGACAGAATCTGGCGGAAATACTGAAGGAAGAAATTTATGAAAGATGAAATCAATCACCCTGATCTGAACCAGCTACAGGCATTTGTTGACCAGGTCTTGAATGATCCAGCTGCCCTGGAAATCCAGGAGCATCTTGATGGATGTCCCGCCTGCCAGAAAAAACTGGCCCGTTTAAATCTGCTAATCACCCGCCTGGAAAACCTGCCCGAAGTACCGTTACCCAAAGACCTCTCAAGCATGGTGTTAGTAAAACTACGGGGAAACAAAAAGGTCATCAGCGGCCTAACCTGGGCTCTGGTGATAGAGACCCTGGCCGCCGGAGCGGTAATCGGAGCCCTGATACCTGCTATCCAAACCGCTGCCTGGCTGCCGCAAGTCTTAAACACACCCCAGGAAATACTGGCTGCAGTGAATATTTTCCTGACCCAACTGGCCAGCAGTTGGCTGGTCTGGTGGGCCCAGCTGCAGCTAAACCTCAAAGTTTTTCTGAATCCCTCCCAGATTCAGTTCAATCTGCCGGCTGCCCTGCCCTCGCCCTGGATTTTGATCCTGGCCGCTGGCGCGCTGAGCATTTTTCTCAATTATTTCCTGCTCCGGAACAATCCCATCCGGGGCAATAATCACTGACCCTAATATTCGGAGGATCTTATGGAAACCTTTTTTATTATCATCCTGTCCGCCCTTTCCCTGGTAAGCCTTATTGCTGTGTTCCTTATCACCAGAGGCCTGTTCCCAGAATGCGTTGAAAAAGTCCAGACCACTCTGGAAACAAACTGGAAACGCTCATTCTGGATTGGTTTGTTGAATACGATCCTGATCTCGATCTTTGTCTTTGGTCTGGGATCACTGGGCAGCAGGGTTAGCTTGTTTTATATCCCAACCTTTTTAGTATTCGGTGCGTTCCTGATCGGGCTGTTATTTGGGTTGACTGCTTTTATACAAATTCTTGGAGATCGTTTATTTCTGGATTGTGGACCAGTCAAAAAGGACATCCGGGCCGGGGCTGTATTTTTACTGGCCAGTATGCTGCCGTTTGTCGGCTGGTTCCTGATCTTCCCTTACATCATCAGCCTGGCTTTTGGTGCGGTGGTTATCACCCAATTCCAGAGGAATAAATCGACTGATAACAAAAAAGGGAAAGCTAAACAATAAATCCGATCCTATTGAGATTTATTCAGGGATGAAGTCCTATTAAAAGATTTCATCCCTTATTGTTTTCTGCAACTTTTTAGAATTCCCTCTTGTATTAACAGATAGGTAACCAAACGGGAGATTCTGTCACCCTCCCGATCAAGATATAAGGAGTTAATCATGGCTGACATGTACGGGATATTTGGGTCGCTGATATTATTCGGGATTTCCTACCCAGCCCTGCTGACTGTGTGGTGGCTGCTGTTTCCAAAGCAAGTGGAAAGAGCCCGGTTGAAGATCACAGAAAAACCTAAAAAGAGTTTTGGCATGGGTTTGATTTATGCCCTGGCATCTGCCGTTCCGGCCGTTATCCTCTTCACTTTGCCATCTCAGTTCACCCAGGTTCTAGGCTGGCTCTGGTTGGTTATAGTACTGGGAAGCGCCAGCCTGGGTGCTGCCGGCATAGCAGCAGAAATCGGGCTGCGGGTCAACTGGAAGAATGACGGAGCCTACCAATCCCTGGGCGCTTTCCTTCGGGGAGCTGCCATCTGGGAATTGGCCTCCATCTTTCCAATCATCGGCTGGCTGCTGATCATCCCCCTGGGAACAATCACAGCTCTGGGCGGAGCAGTTCCTGCCATCCTGGGCAAAAAACACCCCGCAGATCAACCTGAAAAAGCTGCCTGATAGTGGATATTACCCGAAAAGATTTCCTAAAAATACTTGGTATATTGACCGCAGGCGCAGGAACTGCAGCTGGCTGTTCTCCCCTGGCCGGATATCTTCCAGATGGACCTGAAAACCATCCGGATCCTCCCCGGCTGAGTTCTCTGGATTGGGTGATATTGAATCGGCTCAGCTTCGGACCCAGGTCAAGTGACCGCCAACGCCTGCTGGAAATCGGACTGGAAAATTACCTGGAGGAACAGCTAAGCCCTGAATATATTTCTGACAATAAAACCGATCTACTTCTCAGCCGATTTGAGGTTTTGAAGATGGATGCGGATGCACTCAGGAATCGGGCTGATAAACTCTTCGATAATTTCGACCCGAACCTGGTCCTGGACGATTTTCGCCAGGCAACCACCTTGCGCCAGGTCTACAGCCGCCGCCAACTACAGGAAGTGCTGGTGGAGTTCTGGACCGATCACTTTAATATCTCCGTGCAAAAAGGCGACTGCTGGTTTTTGAAAATAGTTGATGACCGGGAAGTGATCAGGAAACACGCTTTAGGAAACTTCCGGGAGTTGTTGGGCGCGTCAGCCCATTCCCCGGCTATGCTGGTCTACCTTGACAACCAGGAAAACCACAGAGACGCGCCCAACGAAAACTACGCCAGGGAATTACTGGAATTACACTCCCTGGGCGTAGATGGCGGTTACAGCCAGACTGATGTGATGGAGCTGGCCCGCTGCCTTACGGGTTGGCGGGTGAAAGATCATTTCTGGAAGGGGAAGCTGAAATTTGACCCGGACGCTCATACACCCGGTACCAAAACTGTTCTGGGCCAAACCATACCGGGTTCCGGAAAAGGTGAAATCGATCAAGTGCTGGACATCCTGGGCAGTCACAGGTCCACAGCAAACACTATTTCATACAAATTAGCCCGGCGCTTTCTGGCAGACGACCCTCCCAGAGAGATTGTGGAGAAAGCCAGCCAGGTCTTCCTTAAAACTTCTGGGGATATTCAAGCAGTGTTAAAGGTTATCCTGCTGGACGGCCTGCCGCATGCTCATCAATATGCCCAACCCGGAAAATATAAAAGGCCTTTGAACTTTATGGTTTCTGCTTTGCGCCAGACCGGAGCCGATACCAACGGTGGGCCAGCTTTGCAGCGGTACCTGAGACGCATGGGGCAGCCCCTTTATGACTGGCCTACCCCGGATGGCTACCCGGATACGTCAGCTGCCTGGCAGGGAAATCTTCTACCCCGCTGGAAATTTGCACTCGACCTGGCTCAAAACCGGATTAGCGGAACCAGTTTTCATTTGGACTATCTTCTCAAGGATATTTCTGGTGATGATCCAGGTTTCTTTCTGGAGAGGATCACCAACAATCTACTGGGGAGAAACCTTCCACCAGCCCAGGAAATTGAGCTGCTAAATGTCATGGAAGGAAAAATCGACCAGAATCCATACCAAGCCGCTGAGGTCGTGGTTGCAGGAATTTTAGCATCACCTGCATTTCAATGGCGCTGAAATATCAATCGAGGTGAAACATGAATACAGAAATTTCTATACCCAAAAAACACCAGTGGCTGTTCTGGATTATCCTGGCAGCCTTTTCGACCTTCTTCGCGGAAGTATTTTCAGGCTCGGATATGTTCCCCTTCTTTCACAGCTGGGGACTGCTGGTTGTCGTTCCGCTCTATGGGCTGCACATCATCCTGCTGGCAAGCCTGATTTACAGAGCCCCTCAACCCCGCTTTTCCAGCCTGGTCTTTGCCGGGATGATATTTGGCCTTTATGAAGCCTATCTGACCAAAATACTCTGGGCCCCAACCTGGGGTGATCCGGTGATCATCGCTGGTTTTGCTCCCGTTGAAACCCTGGTGCTGGTATTCTGGTGGCATGCTTGGTTCTCATTTATCATCCCCCTCCTGGTAGCAGAAAAATTATTAACTGATTCAACCAGCCTTGGACGCAGTCTTCCGGGGAGGATTGGCCGGTTCTTTAACAGTTGGTGGGGGCTGGCCGGGGTGATGATCTTTGGAGGTTTTTTCCAGAGCATTAATTCTCCCTCAATTGGAGAGTCCGTAATGTCTGGATTATCCAACTCGGCGGTTCTTGTCATCCTCGTCATGATCTGGAAACGTGTCACACGCGATAAAACCTACGGCATGGATGAACTGCTGCCAAACAGAAAACAATTTAAATGGCTGTTGGTTCCAACAGCGATCATGTACCTGGCAATGGCAATTCTGATCAGGCCTGATTGGTATCCCGGTTTTGTCGGCCACCTGATGATCTGGATCCTTTATGGAGTCAGTTTTTACCTATTGTCCAAAAGCCAGAAAGCTCCTGAAGTCATCTTAGAGGAAATCGAATTAAATACCTGGGGCAATAAAAAATGGCTGCTCCTGGCGGGGATCTTTCCCCTGGCAGCAACTGCCGGCGAAATCATCCTGGAGATATTTGCCCCCTTCCTGGCGCTGGTCTTCTGGTTTGGTGGGATAACTTTTGGACTGGCGATGTTCATCAAAGCCTTAAAATTAACTTTCCCTAGAAACCGCGAGGTTTCTCATGATTAAAAGATCTGCTCTTGTCTTGGTGTTTATCACACTGTCAGTTTCCTTGTTTGCCTGCGACGGATCAACAAAAATTACACCAACTCCAATAAATCCGGTAGATGGAAAAGATACATTATTGAATAATGTGGTACCCAGGGGGAACCGTCAGCTGGAAATAGATATCACGGATGCAGAAAATGGAGACTATGATCAATCGATCGCTCTCGTGAAGGAAGCTGGCGCAGAATCAGTTAGTTTATCAGTGTTCTGGGATGAGATTGAAACTTCTCCCGGCACCTTTGCCCCGGATCCCAACTGGTTGGAAATCGCAAACCTGTATTATCCCGGGCAGGATCTTCAGGTATCCCTGGTGATCTCTATCCTGGATACGACAGCAGTCAGGCTGCCGTCAGACTTGACAGGGAAATCATTTACGGACCCTGAAGTTATCAACAGGTTCAGAGCTTTGCTCGATTACATCAAGAGTCAGATCCCAGAATTGAAACTAACTTCCCTGGCCATTGGCAATGAAATTGACGGTGTGCTGGGAAATGATTCAAAGGAGTGGGAAAACTACAACGCCTTCTTCACTCCTGCTGCAGAATATGCCCGCAAATTATGGCCGGGGATTCCTGTAGGAACCAAGATCATGTTCGATGGGTTGATTGGATCATCGGCTGAATCCGCCAAGAAACTCAATCAGGATGCCGATGTCATCATGGTCACGTATTACCCCCTGGCTGGGGATTTTACTGTAAAGGATCCCGATTTGGTTCTGAAAGATTTTGATCAAATAGCTTCAATGTACCCTGAAAAAGAGATCTATTTCGCAGAGATCGGCTACCCTACCAGCGAGATAAATAACAGCAGCCCTGAAAAGCAGGCTGTATTCATTCAAAACATGTTTTCAGCCTGGGACAAACACGCTTCCCAGATTACTATTCTGACTTTTGTCTGGTTGACTGATCTTCCCCAAGCTTCAGTCACTGAATATGAAGAATATTACGGTTTCGATGACCCTGCTTTTGCTGAATTTTTACGTACCCTTGGATTAAGAAGCTACCCCGGAAATGGTGAAGACAAAACAGGTTTTCAGGTTTTTTTAGCCGAAGCAAAGGCTCGTGGTTGGTGACACCCAGGGAAAAAACCTTATGAAAAAGATCTCTCCTATTCTCATAACAATGGCTGCCGGATACCTGTTGATGTTTTTCTCCGAGTTTGTATTTTACGGCCAATCTTCTGAACCAGGATTACCGCCTGCCACCCTAGTAGACCTGGGTTTAACCTATCTCGCGTATGTGATGATGGCGTATGTCCTGTTCAGTTTGATCCGTGTTTTTCGGGTCCGTTCCCTTCCAGCGCTTTTTATCGCCGGGGCTGCTTATGGCTGGATACTGGAAGGCATGGTGGTCTCAACAATATTTAAGGAGCTGCCCCTCAATTTGAGTTTCACCGGATTGGCCTGGCACGCCCCAATTGACGTGGTTCTTGGTTTGTATTGGATTCCTAAGCTTATGCAAAAGAAAAACGCTCTAAAAACCTCCCTGGTGCTGATTGGCATGGGAATCTTCTGGGGATTCTGGGTGCTCTGGCCCTGGTATCAATCTGGTATCCCTCTCCCACTCGATAACTTTATATTCTTCAGTCTGGGTACAACAATTTTGTTGATCCCAGCCTACCGGACCCTGGGAATTATAGATTTGGTCGAATTTCAGCCTTCCAAAGGTATTTTAATCGGAATTAGTTTACTGCTGATGGTCAGCTTCGGGTTTAACTCCTTACTGGTTTACCCCTTTGCGGCGCTGATCCTGCCCATCCTGTTGGGAAGCTGTTGGTGGGCTTTGCGGAAGAATAGCCTGAAAGAAAGGCACGAATCAATTCTGTCAGAAATCTCTCTGAAACCCCGGATGCAAAATCTCCTACTGCTGCCCTTGCTGCCGATTTCTGCCAGTTTGACCTACTTCGTTTTCTTAAGCCTGGGTTGGATGATCCCTTCCAACGTGCTATTTGGGTTTATCAGCAGTATTGGAGGAGTGATCCTCTTTTTCATTAGCCTTTGGAAAATTGGTCAACACGAACCAGGCAATGCTAAATTAGAAAGGACCCCATAATGAAAATCCATCAGAGATTTTCCGGCGTCTCAGCTGTCAGATCGGCAGCCCTGCCCCGTGTGTCACTCATCTCCCGCCTGCCCCCCGCATATTCACCGCAGACGCGACTGTCTTTTTCGCCAGCCAAAACCACCCCAATCGGCGACACACTGGTGGTGGTTTTCCTGCGCGGGGCCGCAGACGGGTTAAATATGGTTATCCCTCATGCCGAAGAAGCTTACCACCATCTGCGGCCCGGGCTGCGGCTGCCGCGGCCGGATGATCCCCGCTCCCCAGCTAATCGACGTGTAATCGATCTGGATGGCTTTTTTGGTTTCCACCCGGATCTAAAGCCGCTGCTGCCAGCCTGGCAGGCGGGGCATCTCGGTGTCATCCAGGCTTGCGGATCCCCCGATGAATCCCGCTCCCACTTCAAAGCCATGGAGTTAATGGAACGTGGAGTCAGCGAGGAAACTGGACCCTCCACAGGATGGATCGGCCGCCACCTGGCCAGCCTTTCCACCGGCAATCCTTCTCCCCTGAGGGCCATTGGGTTGGGTGAACAGATCCCCCGCAGCCTCTATGGTCCAATTCCCGCTTCTGCCTTACGATCGATCACAGATTTCCACCTGGGAGGGTCTCAATCCGCCCAGATGCTGGCAGCTGCATTGGAGGTACTTTATCAAGGAGACCATAATTTAAGGGTGCAGGGCAGGGAAACTCTGCGAATTATGAAGGACCTTGAGAAACTGGATCCGAGCTCCTACATCCCCACCGGGTCCGAAAGTCCGGAGTATCCTGAGAGTGACTTTGGAAGGGGAATGCTGCAGATTGCCATGTTAATCAAAGCCGAGGTAGGATTAGAAACCGCGGCGATCGATCTGGGTGGTTGGGACACACATTTTGCCCAGGGTGTCCAGGATGGTCTTATGCCCCGTTTGATGGCAGATTTAAGCGGTGGACTGGCGGCCTTCCACAGCGACCTGGAAAAACAAATGGGGCGCATCACCCTGGTAGTGATGACCGAATTCGGCCGGCGGGCTTATGAAAACGCCAGCCTGGGCACCGATCATGGCCACGGCGGCCTGATGTTCCTGCTGGGCGGATCAATTTCCGGGGGCCAGGTGATCAGCCGCTGGCCCGGTCTGGAAGAAGATAACCTGGTTGGCCCGGGAGACCTGGCCGTCACTATTGACTACCGGGATGTGTTAAGCGAAGTCCTGCTGAAACGCTTAAACAATCCCGCCCTGGAGGAAATTTTCCCGGGGTATGACCCGAAACCAGTGGGAGTGATCAAACCCACATAGCAGCTCAAGCGGGAGCTGACGCTCCCGCGAATTTCTTTTACGGAAGAGCTGGTGCCCTTCCTTGAGTCCGCTTTATGTGCCGCTGCTAATAACCGGACACTTCTGTCTGGGAAGTGATAATCAATAAATCTATGTCATTGCGAGGAAACCATGGGGTTCCACGGCAATATCCTGATGAGGGGATTGATTCGGGTAAAAACACCATCGCAATGACACCAATATAACTATGAATAAAAACAAAATCTCTCATTCTTTTAAACGCTTTCTTTTTGTCCTGCTCTCATCGGCAGTAATGGTCTTCTTCTCTGAAAAAATATTCTGGTATGTCCAGGGCTACGCCATCGTTGAACTGGTCCTTTTCTACGCCGTGCCGGTAGCTGTTTGTTTATGGGTTATTGATCTGTTTCGGGTTCAGCGCCTTTCAGGTATAGTACTGGTGGGGGCTTTATTAGGATTCCTGGTTGAAGGGGTTTTAACCCCGGTCATCTATGAAGCTGGATTAATGAACCCGATCATGCCGGCTTATTTTATTGGCTGGCATGGATTATTGAGCCTGGTTTTGGGATGGTACCTCATTCGCAAACACCTTGTTAGCGGTGATTGGAAAAAACTATTGCTGGTCAGTATTGCGATTGGGCTTTTCTGGGGATTATGGTCCTTGCCCTACAGGCTGCCTGAAAGCATCCTGGAATTTCAGGAACTGGTTATCGCAGGTGAAAACTTCCTGCCGGGAGCCTGGCCGGTTCAGGACTATTTATTTTTCACAGTTGTTTTTACAGGGATGCTGATGGCAGCCCATTGGCTGCTGGGGAACGGCTTCTGGCAAAGTGAATTCAAACTGAAGCCCTGGGAAATAGCCCTGCTCCTGGCTGCAGTGATCTTCCTCTTCGTTATGCAGGTTTTCGTGATCATACCCCTGGCAACTATCAAGTTGCTGATACTAATAACCCTGGTCCTGGTACCTTTGGGGATAAACCGCCATCGCAGGGATGAGATCAGCCTTTTATCTTCACTTAATGGATCACTAATTTTTTCCCAAACCCTGCCACTGCTGGCCATTCCAGCCTCTGCATCGCTGATTTATAGCCTGGCCGCCCTGACACCTTCCCCTGAAGAATTCTTGAGATTAATCTACTTTGGTTTTTACACTATCCAGTATTTGCTTGGTGCAGGGTTTTTCATCTGGGCCTGGGCAGATTCACTATTTTCAAAAAAATAATTATGGATACATTTAACTTACCAAGAAAACCCCAACATGAAGGTTCCTCTTTGCACCCCGTATTGATATCAGGACAGCTACAGGTTCTCATCTTGAATGAAGGGATGATGCATTAATTAAAACATTCTTGTGGAGTGAGGTTTGTGATCTTTTTGATGAGATCATAAATTAGCACCAGAATATTAATGTGGGAATCATTCATATTTCGTAGCTGGCAAGTCACTGAGGTAATGTTATGAATACTGAGGAACTCAACCTGGTCATGCTGGGAATGTTCAGCATCGGGGTCATTCCCGCTCTATATTGGATTTTTAATGACCCGTCAACAGCCCTGAACTCATATCTCTCTCAGGCGCTGCTGGGCGGGATCATTCTGGCCTATTCCGGAATGGCTATCCTTCCCCTGCTAACGGGCGAGCGATTCTTCTCTGCTCTGTTTGTGGCCTACCCGTTGCTCTATGCTATCGTGTTCAGAAAACGGATTCGTTCCACGCGAATATTTTCCTTTAGGTTTGCGCTCTTGATTCTGCCGTTTTTCTTACTTTGGTTCGAAGAGTTATTCGCTGTCCTGGATTATCATGGTCCTGTTCTCCAGCATTTCATCTTTTATCTTGGTTATTATGTGGGGTATGCATCGGTTATCTATTACCTTTATCGCCGTTGGCGGTACTCATTTGCCCAGGTTTTGACAATCGGCGGTCTTTTTGGGGTGCTGATTGAACAAGAATTCATGCTGCCCCATTTTTTCCTGCGAGGTATCTCCGGAAACCGTGAAGCGCTTTTGTTCTTATTTTCTTGCCGCACCCTTTATCTTCCTGGCCCACGGACTGTACCTGGCAGCTCCATTTCTCCTGTTTTATGAAAAAATCAAGGCCAATCCCAAAGCCGGAATCCAACAGGTTTTCTATCTGTTTTTCGCTATTTTAATCGTTCCCCTGCTCACCTGGGGAATCTGGGCAATGATTCTCTCAGCATTGGGAATAAACTTAGCAGGGATAATTTAGGGGGAAAAATGCCCAGCCGCAGAGGGGATTGCTTCGTTAACCTCAGTCCTCTTCGCGGTGACAGATCCCAGGACAACACGTTTCAGGACGGCACATATTTACTGCTTACTGATTGCCATTTACTTCCTTCCCGCAACTTTCCCGGGGGAAATCCGTATATAATGAGAGAAAGCAAACATTGACAGGAGCTAAACGTATGTCGGTTTTTGGAAATATAATCTGGTTGGTCTTTGGCGGATTTCTGGCAGGATTGGGCTACATTATCGGTGGCATCGCCCTCTGCCTGACTATTGTGGGTATACCCTTCGGTATACAAACCATGAAGATTGGTGTGGCAACATTCGCGCCTTTTGGCAGAGAAGTGCAGGAATTTGAAAACGCAAACAGCGTTGGCAACACTATATTTAACATGATCTGGATCATCCTTTTTGGCTGGGAAATCGCCCTGGCACATTTGATCCACGGATTGCTGCTGGCAATCACCATCGTGGGCTTGCCCTTCGCTAAACAGCATTTCAAATTAATTCCCCTGGCATTATTGCCTTTCGGCCGGGGTTATAACTAAATAACTGGCTTTATAATGCTCTTCTCCACCCAACCCCCGCCAGCTGTAACTGGCGGGGGGTTTTACCTTAATGTCGAGGATCCGTGATCCTACAAAGATCACGGATCCTGAAGAAATAAAATTATGATAAACTGTACTGTATCTAGATGAATATTGCCCTGCCAGATGCGGGAGGTAGTAATGGACAGTACTGTCAAACAGATGTTAGCAGCCAAGGATATCAAGGAACTCTGGACACTAAAACCAGATGATACCGTGCTTTACGCTCTGGAATATATGGCTGAAAAGAATATTGGTGCATTGCCAGTAGTGGAGGATGACCTTTTAATCGGGATATTCTCTGAACGTGATTATGCCCGTATATTCCCTCTAAAAAAAGACTCCCCTGAAAATACCCCCATCTCTGATGTTATGACAGAAGAAGTTTATTGCATCGGTCCTGAAAACTCAGCCTGTGATTGCATGGGATTAATGACAGAAAAACACATCCGCCACCTTCCTGTACTGGATGAAGGAAAAATGACTGGAATTATCACCATTGGAGACGTACTTAAACAAGTTGTCAAAGACCAGGAAAATTTAATCGGTCATCTGGAGTACTATATCTCAGGAAGAGCTTAAGTTAACATTCTCAAACAATTGGGACACGGCTTCCTCCATGGTATGCACCCCGTAAACCGGACAAATAAATAGAACCCTCTCTGAGTATATTATACAAACTGACGTCTGAATTCTAAAGGCGTCAGTTTTGTTCTATCTAAG
>CAYUXO010000072.1:0-11905 GCA_964448865.1 uncultured Anaerolineales bacterium | reverse complement strand
CCAGCAGGGAGGAATTTCGCGAAGCATCCTGAGCAACATATATGTTGCGTAGGGCATTCCATCCCGGATTGCCTTATCAAATGGGATCTCCGCTGTGATCCTTCCTCCTCGACTAGCCTGTCCTGAGCGGAAGCGGATTGTATCTTCCTCGCTCGAGGGAGAGCGACAGCTCTCCCGGAGACAATAACCGCAGGAGCTGGCGCTCCTGCTTGAGCAACGTTTGGGCAAGCCAGCGTAAGAGCTGGCTGATTTCCACTATCTATAATATGTGGATCCAGCCCTGAACTCTTTTGGAATATAATCCCAGCTAAATCGTTGTATAATTGCTGGAATTATTATCAGGTGAACTGCACGTTATAATAGATAAAGTGTTGTTAACCAAATAACTGATAATCTTATTGCCGAAATACTATGAATCAAACTGGTTTGTTACTGAGTTATTTTCGTGAACCCGAAGCTGCCCAAGCCGCCCTCCGTAACCTGGATCGGAAAGGATTTCACAGGCGAATTTTGCTGCAAGGCACTGCCAATGGTCGAATAACCCGGCGAGATCCCAGCAGGCGTTTCAGAAATATCCTTGTTCTGGTAGGTGGATTCATTTTCAGTACTGGCAGCGTGACTTTATCGCTTCTAGGTTTGTTTTCATGGTTTCCTGACGCGACCGGCTGGAGTCATTTGCTGATCACAACTATAGGGTTTGGGATAGGTGCGGGATTGGGAGCACTCATTTCTGCCAATCTCTTCCCCGTGGTATCCAGAGCTGTGATTGAGCCCCAATCAAACCGGTTGGGTAGTGACGAATCACTATTGATCATCCAGGCACCCGTTCGCTCACTCTCCCGAGCTCTGAGGATTTTAAGAGACTCGATAGAAACCGAAATTTCAATTTTTGCTCTTCATCCCCATCGTGAATTTCCAGAATCTCCAGCCCTTCGTGACCTGGTTGCCTTGCCGCTGCCCCAAATTAAGTCCCACGCATCCCGCTTGGCCAAGGAGCACCAGGTTGATTTTCGGGGCGGATCAAGCCGTGCCCTTCTTAAACAGCTTAAGAGTGCCCGCCAAACCATCCACGCCATTTGCAGTGATCTGACTGAATCTGTCCGCCTGGAATTGAGCATGAGTCCTGTCGCAGAATGGATGCTGGATAATGAATATTTAATCGAAAGTCATGGCCAGGATGTGGAACTTAATCTGCCTAGATCCTTTTACCGGGAACTCCCCTCCCTGAAAATGGACCCCGACCGGTATTATCCGCGGGTCTACAGTCTGGCGAAAGAACTTGTTGCACACAGCGACGCCCATATCGATCAGGAACAGCTGCTTGCCTTCCTGTCAGCCTATCAAGAAAATGCCAGCCTGACCATTGGTGAACTATGGGCCCTGCCCCTGATGCTGCGGATCGCTCTGATTCAGCGGGTAGAAGGACAGGCCAGGCAGGCCCTGGACGAGTTGCATGACCGCGAATATGCCGATTTCTGGGCTAACCGGCTGCTATCAACCCTGCGCCGGGACCCTAATCAACTATTTTCCGTCCTGGCTGAATTAGCCGATGAACACGGACAGCCCAGTCCCTTCTTCGCCACCCAGCTCAGCGGCCATCTTTATGATGAGGACGCTGCTCTCATTCCTGTCCAGAGTTGGCTTGAGCGTTCATTAAGAAAATCCCTGACTGAGCTTCATTCAACAGAACAAGCTCGCCAGGCAACCAACCAGATCTCAACTGGCAATGCTATCACCAGCCTTCGCCAGTTATCCCTGCTGGATTGGCGTGAAATATTTGAGGAACAAAGCCAGGTTGAACAAATTCTCCGCCGCGATCCCGCTAGAATTTATCCCAAGATGGATTTCGAGACTCGCAATCAATACCGCGAAGTTGTGGAGCTATTGGCGAAAAGCTCGTGTGTTGAGGAAAATCAGGTTGCCCGCATGGTGATCGAAATGGCCGCGGCAGAACAAACCAGCGAAGGTTGGGAATCCAGGCAAAAACACATTGGTTCCTACTTGATCGGAGAAGGTCGAGTCCGTTTCTCAAAAGCTGTCAACTGCCGCGAGAGTTGGCGATTTCGGCTTAACCAGTGGATTTATGGCCATCACACCGGAGTTTACCTGACTTCCATATTATCCCTCACCCTGGGTCTGCTGATTTATCCAATTTTCTACAGCCTGGAGGGCTTGATATCTGTATTTGGTGTCATTGCCTTACTGCTTCTAACGCTGCCCGCAAGCCAGGTCGCCACCGAATGGATCAATTACCTTATCTCCCGTCTGATGCCAGCCCGCCGACTGCCAAAACTGGATTTTTCTCAGGATGGTATTCCTGATGCCTATCGGACACTGGTGGTTGTGCCTATGTTGTTAACAGACCCCGACACGATTGTTGATGAGGTCGAAAAACTTGAGGTTCGCTATATTGGAAACCGTGAGCACAACCTGATCTTTTCTTTATTTTCTGATTTTGTCGATGCCCCCACAGAAGTTACTGAAGAAGACGCGGACCTTCTCCATCTTGCCCAAGAAGGCATTCGCAGGCTGAACCGCACTTACGGTGAAGGGCATTTTTACCTTTTCCATCGCCAGCGTACTTGGAGTGAATCTGAAGAGAAATATATCGGTTGGGAGCGCAAACGCGGCAAACTGGAAGAGCTCAACCACCTGATCCTTGGACAGCGTCATGAGGATAAACCAGCCATTGTCTATGTTGGTGACAGCGACCGATTAACCGATATCCGTTATGTCATCACATTGGACAGTGATACTCAACTTCCCCGTGACAGCGCCAGGCGAATGATTGAGACCCTGGCCCACCCATTAAATCAACCTCGTTATGACCAGAGTGGAAAAGTAGCCCGGGGCACTTACACCCTCATCCAGCCCCGGGTTAGCTCATCACTTCCAAGCGCCGTGGCCACGCTGTTCAGCCGAATCTATACTGACCCGGTTGGAACTGATCCTTATACAAAAGTTGTCTCAAACGCCTATCAGGATCTCTCTGGCGAAGGATCTTATATAGGAAAAGGCATCTATGACCCTCGCGCATTCCTGCACATGCTTACTGACCGCTTTCCGGATGAAAGTCTTTTGAGCCACGATCTGATCGAAGGCGCTCACGTTCGAACTGGTTTGGCCTCCGATATCGAACTCTTTGATGAGTTCCCCTCCGATTACATCAGCTACAGCCGCCGGCAGCACCGCTGGATCCGTGGAGATTGGCAGATTGCTGCTTGGATCCTGCCCAAAGTCAGGGATAAAAACCACCAGAAGATCGCCAATATATTGGGTCCCCTCAGCCGCTGGAAGATTCTGGATAACATGCGGCGCAGCCTGGTTCCTGCTGCAAGTTTGGCGGTTTTAATGCTGACCTGGTTTTTTGTTCCGGGCTTACAATTATTCGCAACTGTGCTCATCGCAGGAGTGATCCTTTCTCAGCCCCTGGCTGGTCCACTCACCTGGGTTACTAGCCGCCAGGGTTTAAGGGCTTTTTCATTTCGTCAGATTACCCACGACCTCACCCGAGCCCTGGCCGAGGCTGCTTTACTTATGCACCAGGCAGGGTTGGCTTTGGATGCTATCGTTCGAGTTTTTTATCGCCGCCTGATCAGCCGCCGCGGCTTGCTGGAGTGGTCCACAGCTCAAATGGATCAGGAAAAAACGAATAAAGGCCGGACAATTTTTCAACTAAGCTTCTTGTTAATCTCCCTGATCAGTTCAGGTCTAATTGTCAGCATATTCTTATTGAAACCAGAAAACCTACCCTTTGCCCTTCCCTGGTTATTAATGTGGTTTTTTAGCCCCTTGGCGGGATGGCTGTTAACTATAAAAAAACCTGCTCGCGCACCTAGCCAAATATTAAGCGGACGGAGCAAAGAAATGCTCCGCAGGGTTGCCAGGCGGACCTGGCGTTATTTCGCTGATTTTGTAGGACCGGATACAGCCTGGCTGCCGCCAGATAATTACCAGGTTTCACATCAGAACCAGCTGGCGATGCGGACCAGCCCCACGAATATAGGTATGTATATGTTAAGTGCCCTGGGGGCGAATGATTTTGGATACTTGACGCTTGATCAAACCATCGAAAGGCTTATCCAGACCATGGGTACCCTCAACAGACTGGAGCGTCATGAGGGACACTTATTGAATTGGTATGATCTCAAAGATCAGTCCCCTCTTCAACCCAGGTATGTGTCTTCTGTTGACAGCGGTAATTTCATCGCCACTCTATGGACACTCGAACAAGGCATTAAAGAAAATCTCGAACGGCCGATCCTCAGCGAATCAGCCTTGAGTGGGCTTCAGGATACAGCGGAAATTCTTCTGGAAGAGATTGATAAGGAGAAAACCATCCCTGAATCCCGACAGCTGGTCTTGAAACTTCTTGAGATGATCGAGTTGTGCCCTCCTGAAGCAATCGATCTGATCAAGTTGTTTCGGACAATCAACCTCACAGTAGAAACAATCGCTGAAGTTCTGCGAGAAGATGCCGGTACACATGCCGGGGCAGCTTACTGGGCCAGACAGCTTGAACGTCAAGTGACCGCCTGGATCGACATAATCGATCGTTATTTGCCCTGGATGGAAATCCTGGCAGATCGGTCCGAAGCTGAGATCATCGACGCCGGTTTGATTGCCCTGCTTGCGTTGCGCCGCGAGCTGCACCACTCTCCCTCCCTTAAATCCCTGGCCGCTGGCAATATTGTGGGATTGGAAATAACCCATCCAGAGAAACTCTTTGAAGATCAACCAGATATAAAGCATCAAGACTGGGCCGATCGGCTGAACGCTGCTTATTCTCGTGCCAAGTGGCTTTCAGGCGAGATGCTTGTCCGGGGGGAAAGCCTGCAGGAAACAATGCGTGTATTTACAGGTGAAATTAACATGCGTTTCCTGTATGATCCTGTCCGATGTTTGTTCTCAATCGGCTACAATGTTTCCAACAATCAGTTTGACAGTTCATATTATGACCTGCTCGCCAGCGAGTCCCGTCTGGGTAGTTATGTTTCCATTGCCCGCGGTGATGTCCCGGTCGACCACTGGCTGGCACTGAACCGTCCCTATAGTTCCCATGGTCATCATCGAGTTCTGCTGAGCTGGACTGGAACTATGTTTGAGTATTTGATGCCTCTCCTGCTGCAGCGATCCTACCCTAATTCATTGCTCGACCAGGCTACCAGGGAAACGGTCGAATTGCAGATAGCCTATGGTCGAAATCGACGAGTGCCTTGGGGTATTTCCGAGTCGGCTTATGGTGATCTGGATTTAAATAAAACCTATCAATATAAAGCTTTTGGTGTTCCTTGGCTGGGTTTAAAACGCGGCCTGGAAGAAGATCTGGTGGTTGCGCCTTATGCCACAATGCTGGCAGTTAGTATCGATCCTCAAGCCGCCGTAAAAAATCTCGAACGGCTTGAAAAGCATGGTTTGCTAAGTGATTATGGATTCTACGAATCCATTGATTTTAATCGCAGACCCAGGTCAGATTCTGAACCCGGAGTAATTGTGCGGGCATATATGGCGCACCATCAGGGCATGGCCTTTCTCGCATTAACAAATTTCCTTTTTGATAATGTCATGCAGATGCGATTTCACCAGGATCCTCGGGTCAAAGCAGCAGAGCCGCTGCTCTACGAACGGGTCCCGGTCTCGCCGCCTATTCATTACATCTCAACCAGGGAAGAAATACCCTCCCGGGTTGAGTCTATGGGCGTTGCTCCTTCGGTGAGTAAATTTGATACTCCCCACAGCAATACACCCAAGGTTCAACTGCTGTCGAATGGACAGCTCTCAACGATGACTACGAGTGCCGGCGGCGGATATATCCGCTGGAAGGATATTGATCTCACCCGCTGGCGGGCTGACACTACAAAAGATGCCTATGGTTCTTTCCTGTATTTGAGAGACACCGATACAGGTGAAATCTGGTCTAACTTTTACCATCCCGTTGATAAGAAACCTGACAGGTATTCTGTTCACTTCCCACTCGATCGTTCTGAATATCGTCGGCGGGATAATGGGCTCGAAACCCGCACCGAGTTAATCGTCTCCCCTGAAGACGATGTTGATATCCGCAGGATTACCCTTACAAACCGATCACTGCGCAGCCGGCGCATCCAGGCAACCAGTTATTACGAACTTGCCCTATCTACTCATGGAGCTGATAAACAGCATCCAGCTTTCAATAAGTTGTTTATCCAGACGGAAGCGGTCGAGGCCAGTGAAGCCCTGCTTGCCTATCGACGGTCCAGGCAGGAAGATGACACTGCCATCTTTGCATTCCACAGCTTAAATTTGATCGGAGATCCCAATCCATCGGGTTTGGGCCAGTTTGAGACCGATCGGCGGGCATTTATTGGACGAGGCCAGACTCTCAGGTCTCCCCTTGCGTTGGGTACAGAACTGGGCAATAATCAGGGTTTTGTGCTTGATCCAATGTTCAGTATCCGGCGGGAGGTTATTTTAGCGCCAGGCCAGAGTGCTCAGCTCATTGCCATTCTTGGTGTCGCCGACGATCGAAGAAAGGCACTGCGTCTGGCAGATAAATATGAAGATCCTACTGTAGTAGAACGTGCTTTTGAGATCGCCTGGGCTTCCACACAGCTGAATCTCCGATCCCTTCGCATCCAACCTGATGAAGCTCGCCGGTTCCAAAAACTGGCTGGATATTTGCTGTATCCTTCTGCATATATGCGACCTCCCAGTGATCGTATTGAGGCTAATCGTAAAAAACAAAGCGACCTCTGGGCTTATGGCATATCGGGAGACCTGCCAATATTATTGATCACAATATCCGATGTCGGCGATCTGGGACTTGTCCGGCAAATACTTCAGGCCCAGGCTTATTGGCGGCAGCATGGTTTGGTGACAGATCTTGTGGTGCTCAATGAGGAGTCCAGCAGTTATGATCAGCCGCTCATGGAACGATTGGAAAGATTGATCCAATCTTCCAGCATTTATACAGGTGAGGATCAAATTGGAGGAGTATTCCTGCGAGCTGTAGACCAGATTCCTGAAGAAGACCTTATACTGCTGCAAACTGTAGCCCGGGTCTCCCTGGTTGCTGCCCGTGGTCCACTGGCCCAACAAACTGGTGTGCCATTCGAAATGGTCGAAGAGCCTGATCCGCTTGATACGAAACGGATCGACGAGGAACCCTCGCGCACATTGCCCTTTATGGAATTACCTTATTTCAACAGCCTGGGAGGATTTAGCGCTGATGGCCGTGAATATGTGATCTACCTTGGCCCGGATACCAATACACCTGCTCCCTGGGTCAACGTGATAGCCAATCCAAATTTTGGGACCCTGGTCAGTGAATGGGGTGCGGGATTCACCTGGTATGGTAACAGCCAACGTAATCGGTTGACGCAATGGTCCAACGATCCGGTACTCGATCCCCATTCCGAAGTGATCTATATCCGGGATGAGGTTAGTGGAAAAGTTTGGAATCCGACTGCTGGCCCGATCCGCGAGCGCGATGCTTACCGCGTCAGTCATGGTGCGGGTTATTCTCGGTTTGAGCACAACAGCCACGCGATAGAGCAGCTTCTGACTGTTTTTGTGCCAGCAAATGAGGGTGGGGGTGAGCCGATAAAAATCAGCAAACTCACCCTGCGCAACGATTCCAAAAAAACGCGGGCACTCAGTGTGACTTATTATGTGGAATGGACCCTCGGGGAACAAACTGAAGACACTCAGCAGCACGTGGTCACAGAGTGGGATGCTAAACACGGCACGATCTTTGCTCACAATCGCTACCATCCCGATTATGGTGATCGGGTTGCCTTTGCCTCGATCAGCCCATCAGCAGATTCCTTCACATGTGACCGGACGTTATTCCTGGGACGGAACAATTCAAATGAGAACCCCGATGGGTTGAAACGGATCAAACTTGCGGGACGTATCGGCGCCGAGTTAGACCCCTGTGGAGCTCTGCAAACCAAACTGGAATTGGGTCCGGGCGAATCCGTGGATGTGATCTGCGTCCTTGGCCAGACCGGGACAGAGGCTGAGGCAAAAGCGCTGGTTCGAAAGTATAACGAAGGGCTCGCTGTGAACCTGGCATTTGATGAAACTCAATATTTCTGGGATCGGATGCTTGATACGCTTCAAGTTGAAACGCCTGAACTTTCAGTGAATTTCATGCTTAACCGCTGGCTGCTTTACCAGAGCTTAAGCTGCCGGATCTGGGGACGATCCGCGTTTTATCAATCCGGAGGAGCAATTGGTTTCCGGGATCAACTGCAAGATGTTGCCGCCTTCCTATTTACTGACCCAGCCTTGGCTCGCGAGCATATATTACTGGCTGCAAGCCGTCAATACCTTGAGGGTGACGTCCAGCACTGGTGGCATCCGCCAGGCGGGGCTGGAATACGCTCCCGGATCTCGGATGATTTACTTTGGCTTCCCTACATTACGGCTCAATATGTCCAGGTGACGGGGGATGAGGGCATTCTCCAGGAGCAAGTTCCGTTTTTACTCGCCCCTGAACTTGAACCTGATCAACATGAAATCTTCCTGGAACCGCAGATCTCGCCGGAGCGGGCGACTCTCTTTGAGCACTGCCGGCGGGCCGTCAAACGGGGACTCACAAAAGGGCCTAATGGACTTCCGTTGATTGGAACCGGAGATTGGAATGACGGCCTGAATCGGGTGGGTGAGGGCGGACGTGGTGAGAGTGTTTGGCTGGGCTGGTTTTTAATTAATGTTCTGAGTGACATGGAGCAATTGTCGAATATTATTGGTGATATAGATCTCGCTGGTTATTACCGCCGAGAAGCGATTGCCCTTGAGTCCCGCATTGAAGGCGCTGCCTGGGATGGAGCCTGGTACCTGAGGGCGACCTTTGATGATGGAAGTCCTCTTGGATCAGCCGCCAATATAGAAGCTCGAATTGACTCTTTACCTCAATCCTGGCCCTGGATCAGCGGCGCAGGGGATCCAGTCCGGAAAGATCAGGCACTGGAATCAGCCTGGCGCCAGCTTGTTCGGGAAGACGAAAAACTTATTTTGCTTTTCACGCCACCCTTTGACATCAGCACTCCTTCCCCGGGTTATATTCGAGGTTATCCCCCGGGAGTGAGAGAGAATGGAGGACAATACACCCATGCTGCGCTCTGGCTGGCGATGGCATTTGCCCGCAAAGGAGATGGCAACCGTGCCGGGGAAATACTGCGGGTTCTCAATCCCATTGAACATTCCCGCAATAGTACCGATGTCTGGAGATATGCCGTAGAACCCTATGTTATTGCTGCCGATGTCTACAACCTGCCCGGAAGGATCGGTCAGGGAGGATGGAGCTGGTATACGGGTTCAGCAGCCTGGATGTACCGGGTGTGGACGGAGGAAATGCTTGGAATAAAAAAGAGGGGTGATCGATTGTTCATCGATCCTGTGATCCCGGATTGGTGGGATGGTTTTAAGGTAACGCTGCGTCAGGGAGAGGCGGTCTACTCTATTGATGTCCAGAATCCGGACCATATTCAGAAAGGAATAGCCTGGGTGGAATTGGATGGCCGACGCCTAAAAGATGAATACATCCCGCTTGAATCCGAGCCAGTGAAGCACATTGTGCAGGTCAGGATGGGAAAGTAATCTTATCAGTCTGCAAAACCTCCAGGTTGTTCTCAGATTGACGCAGCTCTGAATGATAAATTACTGTCATTGCGAGGAGGCTGAAGGCCGACGCGGCAATCTCCTGAATAAGTTGAGGATCGAAACGTAGGCTGAAGGCCTATGCTGAGCCAGCCGAAGCGCCGACGTCCGGCGTCAGCCAGTAGGGAGGAATTTCGCGAAGGGCATTCCATCCCGGAATGACTTGGGAATCGGATCTCCGTAGGGATCCTTCGTTTCACTCAGGATGACAAATAGGGGTGGACCGCAATGACACAAAAGCCCCAGAGGGGCGCTGTTATTAGCCCTGGCATTTATGCCTGGGCGATTGGGCAAATGACTTGATCTTTCCTAAAGGCTATCATCTTGGAAACCCTCCGCCTGGTGGATTCCTCCCCCTCGACTACGCTCGGGATCAGAATGACAAACAGGAAAGCATCAAGCCCCGAAGGGGCGCTGTTATTAGCCCTGGCATTTATGCCTGGGCGATTGGATAGAAGAATAATCATGGTTGTAACAGGAGATTGCCGCGTCGTCCTTCGATTCCTTCCTCGTCTACACTCGGAGTCCTCTCAGGATTCCTCGCAATGACAGATTAAACAATGGGCGACTCACTATTTAATCCAAATTCCTCTGATTTCGAGTCGCCCCTACGCCTTACGCCTTACAAATTTCTACTCGCTACTTACTATTTACTGCTTTTAATACGGATAAACCCATTCTTCAAAATATTCACCCAGGTCGCAATCACAGGCCCCTTCCAGGGCATCTCGAAGATCTTCTGTGCCGGCGTTGCCCCACAGGAATTCATCATAGTAGCTCTCGATAGCAGACATGACGGTCTCAAGTCCAAAATCCTTCTCCAACTGGTTGAAGAACAACGGACCCCGGCCGTAAATGATGCCGCTGTATTCGGCGCCGTGATATTCTCCGGCGGGCATGCCGATGGGAACATCTGCGTTCTCCACCCGACTCCAGCGGAATTTCCAGGAGTCGACATAACCGGATCCATCTCCATAGCGGTCCAGGTAATAGATGTAGGTCATGAACTGTACCAGGGCTTCATCAACCCAGGGTTCATTTTGCTGGTCATTGCCCACTGCGTTATAAAACCACATGTGCCCGGCCTCATGGGCCAGGGTGGATTCCAGCATCTGCTCGGAGGGCATGCCGTACAGGTCCACTCCATCCACAAATTCATCCACCACAATACTGGTGATGCCGGGGTATTCAATTCCCAGGGCCCGCATGGGAGAGCTGAGCACCTCAAATTCGGTGTAGGGATATTCGCCAACTCGCCGACTCAATATTTCAATCGCATTCACTGAGTAATCCAGGGCAAAGGCCTGGTTGACGCTGTATTCCGGGCGGGTGTGGATTCGGATTAAGGTATCACCCACCTGTTGATTGATTTCCACAAACTCGCGGCTGCCAGCCAGGTAAAAATCCCGGGCTGGTCCGGCGGCAAAAACAGTGGTCTGGCTATCACCAATTACTTCTTTATCAACTAGCACTCCAGATGAGACCAGCTTTAAATCGGCCGGAGCTTTTACTTCAACAATATAAAAGGAAGCATCCTGATAGGTTAGGTCGCCGTTATCTTGGGGTACCTGGCTGTACCAGCCGTTTTCATCGTAGGCCGGGATCATGGGGTAGAAGGTATCCAGCACCAACACATCCTCAAAATAGCCGTAGAGACCATAGTTGCCGCCCATCTCGGTCGGAATGCCCAGATCGAAGTCCATTTCCAATACCAGGCTTTCCCCTGGATTCAGGGGTTTCAGGAGATCAACCCGCAGGGCAGTATCTGAGCTTTCCAGAGATGGGATCATGGGGTTCCCGTTCAAAGTCAGATGGGATACTTCTACTGTGCCGCCTTGAAAGTTGGGGTAAAGTCGGAAATAGATCTTAGTCAAGGGCTGATCATCAGCATTAAAGTAGCGGATGATTTGATGGCCTTTGAGAGGGGAGATCAGATCTGGGGCGATTTCCAGCGAGATGTAATAAGTGCTGGCCAGGGGCAGCTCGTTCAGCACACCTTGAGCGCTGGGGACCAATCCGGATTCAAAGATCTCCCGATTTTCCCAGTCAATCTCAGCTGCTGATGCGGGAAATTTAAAACCGTCATACTCCACCGGTTCTTCCACAACTGGGGCGGGTTCTGACTGACCGAAAAACAACCAGGCGCCCACGCCCAGACCAATCACCACCAGGGCGATCACGATGACAAAAATGACTCGTTTATTCATTCTTCCTCCTGAAGGAATTTTGTGTCAAAGTATATTTATAAAAGGGATTATTG
>CAYUXO010000071.1:6781-11907 GCA_964448865.1 uncultured Anaerolineales bacterium | reverse complement strand
CAGATCAAGGCCTTTGATCGCACACTCACTGCCCTGGAAGATAATCTGCATCATTTCACCTTATGGAACTATACAGCAGACAATACCAATGCCCGGGGCGACAAGTGGAATGATGAAGACCTGTCAATTTTCAGCCGAGATCAACAATTAGATCCTAATGATATAAATTCAGGCGGGAGAGCATTACAAGCGATTATCAGACCATATCCCATGGCAATTTCTGGAGTACCCCAGCGAATAGAGTTCAATATTGATAATAAACATTTTATATTTGTCTTTAAACACGATCCAAAACTAGATGAACCAACCTTGATTTATATACCTGAATATCATTACAAGGATAATTTAATTATTGAGGTTTCAGATGGAACATATGAATTCCTACCTGGACAACAGGTTCTGAGGTATTTTCACAGCAATAGAACGGATACCCACGTCATAAAGTTTCTAAATAAAAAAAACTGAGCTAAATTGCTCAGTTTTTAATAACTCATCCTTATTATGATTTTTACGGATCTGCCTGTACAGTAGGTTCGTTCACAAAAAAGTCAATTGTAGATACCATTAATCTGATAAAAGTCTGGCTCTCATCTTTTCCAAGGTGTGTTACTAAACGGGCAAGATTCTCTGATTCGTCCTCTAATAAAGTTTCTGCAATTCTTTTTCCTTTTCCAGTCAAACTGATGAATACAAACCGTTTATCATCAGGTTTTTTGTGCCTTTTGATAAAACCACCGCTTTCAAGGGGGTTTAGGAGATGAGTTACAGCTGCCGGAGTGATATTAAGCAAATTGCTAATTGCAGAAGCAGCCAGGGCTTTATTACCATTACCGTTGCTAAGAGTTAAATATAATGTTCCAAGCAGCTCACTTTCGCTGGGTTTTAATTCCTGGATGGATTTATTTTCCCACTTCACGCGTGAAAACTGCTTCAGAACCTGGAACATTTCTTGAGAGAGATCACCAGTTTGTTTAATAGTCATAAGTAATCGGCAGGGAAATATCAAATTTAAGGGTAAATACCCCAATAGACTAATCATAATCAAAAAACAACACCCTGTACTTACATTACTGTTAATTGCATTTAAAGTCATTTAACTTGAATGATATATATAAGAACATTGCGCATAGGTAGTAAATGTTATTTGAACAATGACGAGAATAATGATTCATGGACCATTATTTTTTGAATTACTCTTGGAAGATTTTAAATGATTGAATGACGGGGTTTCTAATCGAGGTGAAACAACTCCATAATTTGATAGGTAAACAAGTTGTGGATTCGTCAAAGATAAAGAAACTGGATGCCTTTCGCTAGCAAAGGCATCCAGTTTCTTTTTAATAATTAACTATCAGGGGCAATTACACGAGCAAGGACCACCAGTAGCGGGGCAGGAATAAGCTCCACCAGCAGCAATACATTCCCGTTCACCCAGATCGCTTGAGCATTTGGGAAAAATACTGACTTTTTCGTTGATGTAGAAAGGCGGTGTGCACAAATTAACGAAAACTTTAAGCTCCTGGGATGTATTGATGAAATCCTCGGGGATTGCAAAATCACAATATAGCCTATCAGCAAATCCCTGGAAATTACATTTTGCTGCCTGGATATCCCCCAGATATGCTGTATAAACCCATTCATCAGGGTCAGCGGAGTCATATCCCGGGTATCCAGATGGCTTTTTGACATACATATTGAAGGTCAATAGATCAGGCCGCACACCAAAAGTCACCAGGGTCATTTCTTCCTGTTCAAATTGGCCGCAGCGATCTTCCTCCAACTCCTGGCTGTAATTTTGGATGTCTGCGACTACCACACATGCTGAGAATTCCGAGGTCTTGCCACCGGTTGATGCCGTCGCGGTAATATATTGTCCTGCAGTTACTCCGGAAGCGAAACTGGTTAGAAAACTAACGTTGCCTGAACCATCCGTTATTTCGTTGGTGGAACCGATGTAAGATTTCCCCTCACCGTGACCGCTTGGTGAATCGCAAACATCATTGGCATAAAAATGGATGAAAAAACTAGTGTTAGGGAGTCCGTCTACGATCTCCCCGGTTATTGCAAGTAAAGCAGGCGCCGCTGTAGCGGAATTCAAAACGGGAAAGTTCATCATGTCGTTGGGTCCGAGGTCAATATCACCAGGATCATTGGGGGAGAACCATAAACCCTGACTGGTTGCTAGGTCAATACCGCTTTCGTCATTGGAATGGATCGAGTTATGAGAGATGAAGATTTTACTAGCATCCATACCCTTAACCAGGATTCCATCTTTGCCGTTGAAGGCGATCAAATTGGCTTTTTGATAGGATCCGCCGATGAGAATTTCTGTAGAACCGACTGTAACGAAAACTCCGTGGCCCCCATTGCCTAAATCTGCAGTACCGGATACATCTGTCCCAATAAAATTACCGGCTATCTGGTTCTGGGTTCCTCTCATAGATATGCCATTATTCGCATTCCCGCTGATCAAATTCCTTTCGGCGATATCTGAATTTCCATCTCCGTCAGTTCCTATCTGGTTGTGAGAAGTATCCTCGTACACCGTAATACCTGCAAAATTTCCAAGGGCTGAACTTCCAGAAATATCTGTACCAATTTTATTGCCGGCTACGATATTAAGATACGTGTTTGGTCCACTGAGAGTTATGCCAAGTCTCGCATTCCCGCTGATCAAATTTCCCTCTGCAGAGTCATTTGAACCATCACTGTTAGTCCCTATCACATTGCCAACGGCGCCAGCAAAAAGATGAACTGCCCCTTTGAGCTCATACCAGGCGTGCATGTTGGGAATGGCTGCCGTCCCGGTTATGTCCGTTCCGATCCAATTGCCAGCAACTGTATTATAGGCGCCACCTAACCCAATCCCAAGAAATCCATTGCCGCTGATCAGATTGCCTTCGACAACGTCTGCAACGCCGTCTCCATCAGTGCCAATAAGATTATCTCTTGCGCTGCTGTTGAGTGTAATTCCGTGTTGCAAATTCCCGAGTCCTGAATTGCCTGTCGCGTCTGTTCCGATGTAATTTCCAGCTACAATGTTGTTATCCCCGTCGATGCTGATACCCGCACTGCCGTTCATTCCCAATCCGTTTCCGCTGATAATATTACGTTCCGCAGCGTCGGCGACTCCGTCGCCGTCGGTGCCGATCAAGTTGTTGTTTCCATCTACATTAATTGTGATGCCGTCATAGAAATTGCCGATGGCATTCATTCCGGTTTTATCAACACCGATATAATTTCCAGCGACAATACAGTTAAAGGATGCTAAAAAGATCCCAACATTGTGATTACCGCTGATGACATTGGCTTCGAGTGCATCAGATACACCGTCGCCATTTGTGCCAATTAGATTTAGATCTCCCCCTACTGTGATTCCAACACCGCCATTACCAATAGCAGCCGTGCCATCAAAGTTAGTTCCAATATAATTTCCTGCTACGACATTCTTGATGGAGTTAGTTGAGTAGATTCTGATGCCGGCGTCTTCGTTACCGCTGATCAGGTTGCCTTCAATTGCATCAGCTACGCCATCCCCGTTTGTGCCAATAATGTTTGAACTTGAGCCACTTGTTATATAAACTCCAATTCGGTTGGGCATTGCTGTTGTGCCGTTTAGGTTTGTGCCAATAATGTTACCGGCAATTACGTTATGATCCCCTCCGATAATTATTCCATCAAAGGTGCTGTTGCTGATTACATTAGGGAGGCCTTCTCCTGAGGGGGCGATCCCGATTACGTTATTTGAGCTGGATAATCTAATTCCTTCGGAATTTCCAAGAGGACTGTTCCCATTTTGTGAGGTTCCGATCAGGTTTCCGGTTATGTGGTTGTTACCTCCCGCACCAATACTTACACCAACCCCGTAATTACTAGCAATCCAATTCCAGCCCTGTTCGACACCAGTTCCGGTTATAGTGCCTATCAGGTTGGCGTGAGCTCCTCCCCCAATAGACACAGCAATGATTTCATTGAACCTGAAATAATTTCCGGCGACAGTATTATTAAATGCGTTTTGTCCAAAAATTTGCAATCCTGTGCCATTATTACTTATCCTATTGATCTGGCTTCCGTCGCCCTGGTCGGTTGGTAATAGACCTATCTTGTTATAACTTGCAGTGCCGTTAAATGCAGCAATGTAGATACCCCTGGCAAAATTCTGGACAGACAAGCCCTGGATAATGTTGTAACTCGAATTCTGAATATATATACCATTTGTACAGTTTTCCCCGCATAAGGTTCCATCTATGGTAATTACTCCCTCGCCGATGATATGGGTGTTGCTGGCTGTGAGTGTTGGGAGGTCGGAGGCGGGATTTATTTGGGTGACATTTTCGAATGTGATCAAGCTCTCATCATCCGAAACGTTAGCCTCCCTTATGGCTGCACGCAGTGTGCATTCGTTATTGACAGTTTCGCATATTCCATCGCCTGGATAAATATCAGGTTCATCCCCGGATGAATTCACGATAAATTCGGGACCGGGAACACAAGCAGAAACCAGTAAACAAATACCAAAAAGGAATAAGACTGTTATTGATTTTTTCATTTTTTCTCCTATTTCTAATATTAGTCAGTCAACCATTTCTGGGCATAACAGCAAACTCGTTTGATTCTTATCGATACTATAGCGAAGGTTATATTTACTTCGCAGCTATTTAACTAACGAAAAAAAATATAAAAAAGTTACAAAGGAGGGAAATTACGGTTAGTTAGCCAATATAAATATCAAACTCTTCTCATTTTACGCTTATTTTATATAAATTTTTATACAAACTTGGATTATGCCATTATTTGGGCAGAAGATTATTGAAAAAAGAAAAAGGAATTTAGCCAATATTAACGAAAATAACTCTCAAGCGGGATCCTGGGCGTTATAAGTACCCCCACTGTGACTCGAACACAGGTCTTCGCCTCCGGAGGGCGACACTCTATCCACTGAGCTATGGGGGCTCGTGGAATATTCTAACAGATGCCCCCCAACAGGACAAGATAAGGGTTTTGTTGATAGTTAACTTTGTGAGCAGAACGAAGATTTCCAGGTCCTGATAACGAAATCTGATCAATCATCATCATCGTTATGTTTACGGCCATCCCAATGGCAGCGGACGCAGTTGATAATTTTA
>CAYUXO010000071.1:0-6681 GCA_964448865.1 uncultured Anaerolineales bacterium | reverse complement strand
GGAATAAGCTGACTGCGATACAGGTGCAGCAGCGGCATCACATCGGCGCAATGGTCGCAGCCCCACTGTGTAAAGGTGCCTGTCATCCATTCGGTTCTATTGGCGGCACCGATCACCATTCCATTCGAGCGTTCAGCTTCCTTGTATAAAACAACTGACCGAATCCGATGTTTGGCGCAGACATAGGCGTTGCTTTTAGCAATCCAGGGTCCACCGCTGGCATCCAGGCGGACTGATAGAAATTCCCCCTCAGGCGATGACAGGAATTCCTTTTTGCCATATTCAATTAACCGGGTTCTCAAACGACGACCTGGAATCAAAGACAGGGGCAATAGCCTGTATATCCCTAATCTTCTTAAAGCTGGAGATATATTGATTATCTTGAGATCAATTCTGAGAAGTCTAGCCAGTAACAGAGCGTGTTGGCGGTGGATAGGTTTGCTGTCCCGCTCGGGCATATATATCAACTTCACGGAATCACTTCCCAAAGCCTTAACTGCCAACAAAGAGGTCAAGGAGGAATCAAGGCCTCCGCTTAATCCAATGATCGCTTTCCGGCGATTAAGTTGGGTGAACTTATTTTGAATGAAAACGGTGATTTCTTCTGCAGCAGAGGAGGGGGTGAGGTCGAGGGGATTTTCGGGCCACTTCATAAAGACTGCCTTTGAAAATATGAGAGAATATCAGATTGTCTTTGAAAGATCAGCTAATTCAGAACGCAAGCGTTGAATTTCAAACGCTGAGTCAAGTTCATCGCCATGCCTGGTAAATTGATGTTTTTTATGCATCAAGTCTCCGCATTTTTGATAGAATTTGCGAATTTGTTTTGAGTTTCCACTTAAACAGGTTTTAAATATAACCTGGCTCTGTTTCCAGGCGGAACAGGCAACCTGATATTGCTCCGGAGAAATTACCTGGCCCAGAACTTCCTGAGATAAATATTCTTTCATCCAGCGCTGTTCCCGATTTATCAAAAGCATGATCAGTACCAGGAGGCTGATATATCCGGACCAATCCCAAATAGATGTGAATACGATTCCTTGTGTGCTGTTTAACAGGATCGAGAATAAGTTATGCAGGAAGTGAAAAAGAATCGCTGCCATCCAACCGGCCACGGGCAGCAACCATTTCCCTATCTGCTTTCTGGACTGCCTTGACAGTGCAAAACCCAAGCCAATAAATGCCGTATAAAAGGGATGCTGCCAGCCAACAATAACAACCCGGATAATAGCTAGATCCACCAATCCTTGCCAACCGCTTTGCAGGTAACCCAACTGATGGATATACCAGATATTTTCAGTAGCTGCAAAGCCCAGGGCTGTAATTCCTCCATAGATCAAACCGTCAAGAGGAGAGTCAAATTCTGATTTGTATAATATATAGATGAATAGAACAGCTGCTCCCTTTAGGGATTCTTCCACAATTGGAGCGACCATTGTGGATACTGTTAATTGGGTTGCAAAATCTGATTGTGTGATCAGGTATATACCCATGCTGCTAAGGGAATTGATGAGGAATGCGAAACCAGCAGCGACTACCGCTCCCCAGCTGAAAACTACAGCTAAAAGCGGCAAGGGTTCTTTTTCGTATCGATCAAGGTAATATAGAAACCAGGCAAAAAACAACATGGGTAGAATTCCAAAGAGTATGGAAATCATCAAACCCATGCTTATAACACTTCCCTGATAATGATCCCTGTGCGGCAGATTCTTGCCTGGGTAGGGGATATATCCAGGGCTGCCAGAACTTCATCAGGCCTGCCTGTGGCTCCTGGCAGAATGCTGAGGGTCATATGCACTTGTTGATCGTTTTTGCTCAGCGACAGATTCTTGATCAGCGGCCGTAAATCGTATTCTTTTTCTTTTCTTGTCCTTGGCAGTGCTTTTGATTGTAGTAATCCAGCGATTTTCCGGGTTAATTCAGGTGGAGTGCCAGATATTTCAGCCTCATAAGTAGCTGCCTGAACCAGAGAGGGGAGTTTCGGGCCATGAATATCTTTAATTTCCAGGATCTCACCTATGAGGATTCCAGGTGGTACAGCTCCGGATAAATGCTTGAATAGGCGATCACTGGAAATAGTTTCTGATAACCAGAAATCTCCGATTTCACCTGTGCTGGTATATCCTAACGGGAGCGGAGCTGCTAAATTTAAGACAGGTCTGGGAGAAAAACCCTCGCTGTAAGCCAACGGCAAATCAGCTCGACGGAAGGTTCTTTCCCAGGTCAGAATTAGGTCCAGATGGCCGGTAAATCGCATCTGGACGGTTTTTGAGAATCTTATCCGGTAACGTTGTTTTTTCATATTTTTAAAGATAAAACAATTATTTGATTACTTCAGGACAGAGCCAGAGTTCTCCGGGATTTTCGTAACGGAGATCATTATACGTTGGCAAAATTCCACATGCATAACATTCTCCCCGGCAGTCAGGACGTGTTTTTTCATCCAGGCCCCATTGGTAATCCTGGATCAGGAATGATTTCTTAACCCCGGTAAGAATATGGTCCCAGGGAAAAACTTCGTCAATTTCCCTTTGCCGGGATGTATAGAATTCAGGATCGATGCCTATCTTTGCAAATGCATCTAGCCAGTGTTGATAATTGAAGTGCTCGTTCCAGGCATCAAATTTCGCGCCATTTATCCAGGCCTGATGGATGACTTCTGCCATTCTACGGTCCCCCCGTGAAAGCCAGGATTCTAATTGAGTTGCCTTAGGTTCATTCCAATTGAGTTTTAATCCTCTTCCGCGGACTTCCTGTTTGAGCAAGTCCAATTTTTCTGTGATTTCAGATATAGAATCTGTTTTGGTCCATTGGAAGGGTGTATGAGGTTTGGGTACAAAGGTGCTAACGCTGACATTGACCTGGGCACGATTTCCTATTATTTCTTTCCCAACCTGGAGAACATTTTTGGAAAGATCGGCAATTGCTTGCACGTCCGTCAAATTTTCTAAGGGGAGGCCGATCATAAAATACAACTTGATAGTATGCCAGCCATGTTTATAAATTTCCCGGGCTGTGTCAAGCAGCTGTTGGTCAGAAATGGACTTGTTGATTATTCTTCTTAATCGTTCAGACGCCGCCTCAGGTGCTAGAGTAAAGCCGCTGCGCCTTTTACCGGCCAGGCCATCCATCAGTTCAACTGACACTGACTCAATCCTCAGTGAGGGCAGGGAAATGGCGATATTTTTTCCTGCAAACTTTTGGTTGACTTTATCCACCAGGGATATAATTTGCGTATAGTCAGATGACGATAGGGATAATAAGCCAATTTCTGAATAACCTGTATTTGGGATGAGCTTTTCCATAGCCAAAAGAATCTCGTCGACGGACCTTTCCCGTATTGGTCTGGTAACGATACCAGCATGGCAGAATCGGCAGCCTCTGGTACAGCCCCGCATGATTTCAAGAGGCGCTCGATTGTGAACGGTATCTATGTAAGGAACTATAGGTTTCAAGGGTGGTGGTGGTAATGTGCCCACTATTCTTTTAGTTATGAAATCAGGGGCGCCCGGGTATGTTTTTACAAGATGAGAAAACCTTCCATCTTCCAGGTAATGAGGGTTATAAAAAGCAGGAATATAGACTCCCTCTATTTTGCTAAAGGATTCTAATATCTTACCGTGGTCTTTATCGGCCTTTGTTGCTTCCTGGAAGACTTCAAGGATTTCAAGGATAACTTCTTCGCCTTCCCCAATGACAAACGCGTCTATAAACGGCGCCATGGGTTCAGGATTGTAAACGGCATGGCCTCCTGCAATAATTATGGGATACTGGTCATTTCTTTTTTCAGAATATAGGGGTATTCGTGAAAGATCCAATAAATTCAAAAAATTAGTATAAAGACTTTCGTACGGCAGAGAAACAGCTAGTATGTCAAAATTGCTCAGAGGTTGTTTGTTTTCAAGTGAATATAAGGGTAACTTCTCCATACGCATGACTTTTTCCATGTCTGTCCAGGGGAGAAATGCCCGTTCAGCCCCAAAATTTGGTACCTGATTAATTATGTCGTAAAGGATCGTTATTCCTAGATTTGACATCCCCAGATCATATATCTCGGGAAATACCAAAGCAACTTTGACGGTAAGTTTATCCCAATCCTTAATGATCTGATTATATTCACCACCCGTATAACGTCCAGGGGCTTGGACAGTAGGCAGGATGGTATCCAGTTTCTTTATGATTTGGTTTGTGTTCATTGAATATCCACAATTTTTTATACTTTGGGCGATTATACCAAAACTGATACATTAAATAAAAAGTTCCAGGAATTTAATATACCCGGAACTTTTAGAAAATTAAAGCGTGTGTTAGTCCAAGATCCAGGGATCTAAGGCACGTTGCCAATCAAGAATTTCGTCATCTGTGAACCAGAGAGCAATTTCTTTCAAACCATTTTCGGGGGTATCTGATGAGTGGGTGAGGTTTTTGCCGATCTCAAGGCCGTAATCGTGTCTGATAGAGCCTGGAGCCGCCTCTGTTGGACGTGTAGCCCCCATAGTCTGCCTGACTGCGCCAACAGCACCAGGGCCATCCCAAGCCATAGCCATAACTGGCGCTGATGTTATGTAGCTCAACAGAGATTCGTAAAAAGGTTTTCCCTCGTGAATGCCGTAATGCTCTTCAGCTAGTTCCCTGTTTACCTGGATAAATTTTCCTGCGATCAATCTCAGCCCACGATTTTCAAGGCGTTTGATAATTTCACCAATTAATCCTCTTTGAACTCCATCAGGCTTTACTAAAACTAATGTCCTTTCCACAAAATCCTCCCAAATGATGATTATTATTCAGAATAAGTATACATGGTATGGACTTGTCTGAGAATGGTAATGATGACAAATGCTAACTTGGTAAAATAGTAAAAAAGGACTGGGATTATCCAGTCCTTTTTTGTTGGATTGGTTAGAAGTTTAGCGCAGTAAGTCTTCTGCTTTTGAATAAGCTTCAAGGGCAGCCTCGAGATTATTGATTTTCATGTAGGCGTCACCCAGGGTTTTAATTATTGAAATGTCTGATGGAAAATCATTTGCTGCTTTGCCCAAATCATCAATGACCTCAACAAGGGATTTTTTCTTTTTGATGAGGTATTCATATTCTGCCAATGAATCGGTAATATTTCTTTCTGCCATCAAGGATCTGGCTTTTACCAGACGTTCTCCGGGGTCTTGTTTTGCCTGAGGTTTTTTAGCGATATCTGGTTTAGGTTTTGTTTTAACTGCGTGAATGACAACTTCAGGTTTTAATATTTCTATGGTCTGTTCATCTGTAATCTCGGGAACATTCAGGAGATCGTTCAGATCTTGATACGGACCATGCTGTTCCCGGTACCTGATTATGCCCCTAGCCACTTGGTAGCTGATCCCAAGAATTCCTTCAAGCTGCGAGATTGCAGCAGAATTAAGGTCAATGGGTTCTTTAGCTGGTTTTGGCGTATCATCGCTCGCGGGAACCCAGGTATATTCATCTGGTTCACCAGCTGCAGCTGGTTCAGTGCCTTCTGTTTGTTCTTCAGGTGCCTCGCCTTCGCCGTAACCAGCCAACCAATCTGGGATTTCAACTTTCTTTTCGTCCCCTGCAAGCTCATCTGTTTGAAAGTCTCCCTCAAGGGGCGAGGTGGCTTTCATCCAGAGAGGTGTGTCTCCTTGTTGGTTATCCCCTGGTTTATCGTCAGGAGCTTCCATCCAATCAGGAAGTTCCTCCTCTTCTATTTTGATCTTCTCATCGATGTCAAGATCTGCTAGCCAGCCATTGCTGTCATCCTGAAAATCTTCTGCAGGGCCCTCTGATTTTACTTGTGACTGTTCAGCTTCCTCTTTCTCAAGAGCTGTAAACCAATCAGACTCATCTGGCTGGGTCTTTATAGGATCGGGTTTTTCTGGAGCAGGGCGTTCGCCAGAGAGTTTCTCAAGCCAGAGCATTGCTGTAGTTTGTGGGTCTTCCTCATTTTTAAGATCTTCCATCCAGGTTGGAACTGTATCACCAGGGTGTAATTCATCAGTGTAGCGTTTGATCTGGTCTGTGAGATCCGCCTGGTCTCCCTGTTCTACAAATTGTTTCAGCCATAAAATGGCAGTTTCTTGGGGATCTTCTTCTTTTTTAAGGTTTTCAAGCCACTGGGGGATTTCAGGTTCAATTTTAATTGCGCCTGTATCTTTTAATCTATCAAGAATACCTCCGGTGAAGGTGACTTCCTCAGCTGGTTCTTCGTCAAGTTGATCTGCTTTGTCCTCGGGCATATCAATTCTGATGGCAAGTAAATCACTGTCCGAAAGTTGCTGATCGTCAACCAGGTCGAGCTTTGCCAGCCAGTCTGCATTTTCTTCCTGAGTTTCTTCAGACTGATCCAGGAAATCTTTTTCTTCAGCACTGAGTTGGCTTTTGGAATGGCGGAGAGCGCTTTCCAGGGAGGAATCTTCACCTTCCGGGCTATCAAGTTCAGAAAGCCAGTCGGGCATATTTTCCGATTCGTCTGAGGTAGGCATGGATTTGGAAGTTTCTAATTTGGATGACGCCGGGGGTTCTTCCAATTCCGCGGTTAGTGACTCTCTGAGGTCCTCTGCGAGGTCATCTGAGAGATCCTCTTCCGAGGGTTCATCCATTCCTTCCAGCCAATCCATAACTTCGCTATCGTGGGCAGGGTCTTCTTGTTGTAATTCGCCTGTGGGCTGTTCCTCTAATTGCTCC
>CAYUXO010000070.1:0-12043 GCA_964448865.1 uncultured Anaerolineales bacterium | reverse complement strand
TCAATAAAAGTGAGCACATAGGCCAACCCGGCTCCGAATGTCAGCCCAATGACCTTTTTATTCACATCACCGATCAGCAGCATGCCAAACCACATGATCGCTGCCAATATAAATACCGATATAGTAGGGGTTGGCAGTCCGCTATCAGCGGCTGGGATCATGGGGAAGAATCCGGCCAGCAGCAAGATCGTTGCGGCAACTGTTCCCCAGAACCAGGCCCAGGATTGTTTTTTCAGGAAGCCCCACAGGACTGCGGCACTCAGCGCACCAGCAGCTGTTCCCAGCCAGCCAAGCACTGCATAAACAATGCGGACCGTGTTGCTCTCTTCCAATTGCCCGGCATTAAAATGGGTGTGGATGACCGTATTATATGTGTCGGCCAGGAAATAAAGAGATAAAATTCCCGCCAGAATACCGACGAAAGCTAGAATAGCACCGACCTTGTGATTGTTTTTCATGTTTTTCTTCTCCTTGAAAATTAGGACTAATGCTCAATTAAACTGTTCAGGAAACACATTTTTGGGCACTAATATCAATAGTAATCTGATCGAACGCTGAATTTTACTATAATTATGCCCTTTATTTAAAATACAAAACTTACGGTTTAATTATACATACCCTCTATGTTACAAAAACGGAATATTGTATCTAAAGAATTACATTTTGCCCCCTAAGTTGCCGGGAAAGATAAACCGATAAATAATTGAAAGCGGGACTACTCACGTCAAATGAAAGGTGGAATAGGGTTTGCTTACCAGGCGTCCTGCCTGCAACCCTCACCCCTGTGCTATACTCAGCACGCTGAGGAGGAATAGGTCAAATCTTGTTCCAGAATATAGCCCTCAAATCCACTGCTGATCAATACTATTCTATGGGAACCGCTTAATGAAAACAGCATTATATAAAATCGCTGAAGAGCTGAGATTGCACTGGGTTAATTATGTGCTGCAAAATTTGGCTGCCTCAGTATCCATATTTTTGGTCTTCCTGATATTAACCACGAAGGACGCCGTGATCATAGCCTCAATAGGTGCAACAGCCTTCATCATATTCGCTATGCCAGAAAGCATAACTGCCGAACCCCGCAATGTGATTGGCGGTCATGTCACCGGAATTATCGTAGGGTCTCTACTGCCCTGATTATCCATCATCAAATAATGCCAGCTGTCGCTGCCTACTCGATAGCTGTGGGGATCTCAATGTTCATCATGGTTGTGATGCATCCCCCAGCGGTAGGAACTGCCCTGGGCATAACAATCAGCGGTTTCTCACTTAACATCACAGGAACCCTGATATTAAGCGCTCTGGCATTGTCATTGATCCATGTCTACTTCCGGCGTTATTTGAGAGATCCGGTTTAGGGATAATTACTGGCCGACCTGTCTGATCCCACCAACCCCCGGGGCTCGTCCTTTTAGCCCAAGCCGATCGCTACCCTGCTGAGTATATTCCAGAGTGTATAATATATTAGATCAGGTTCAACGTCTTTTATCACCTCAAGAGATAAAAAACATGGGTAGATATTTCCTTCTCCTGACAATTCTGATTTTAGGGGTCTCCAGCCTATTCGGGTGTGCCCCGATCCCCCGGGAATATGGGACCCTTGAAGGCCAGGTCACAATTGGACCCCTCCAGCCAGTTCTTCAGGAGGGTGAGATGGAACCCACTCCAGCCCCTGAAGTCTTTGCAGCCCGGGAGGTTGTTGTTTATAACGAAAATGGCAAGACTGTATTTACACGGGTGAGCATAGACCCAAACGGCAGCTACCGGGCCGAGCTTCCCGTTGGATTTTATGTGGTAGATATTAACCGGATTGGGATCGATACGGCTGCGGATTTGCCCAGGAAGATCGAGATCACTCCTCAAACAGTGACCATCCTGGATATCTCTATTGATACAGGAATTCGCTGATGCCGCTGTCTGTATAACCGCGACCTGCGGGGCTTGATATCTAAAGGTAGGACAAAATGGAACACCCAGCAGATATACCTGATGTTTTAACCAATCGATTGCGTCTGGCTGCCAGGATTTTGAGCGTTCTCCCCATCGTATTCACCCTTACTAATGGCTGTCGGCCATATTGTGACGCCAGACCCTTATGAAGTTGATTATCCACCCATCGAAAATCTGCTTCCCGCACTCATGGTTCTGAGCGTCCTTGGCCAGGGTCTTGCCTGGCGCTGGGAGGCAGCAGGCGGAGCTATCAACCTGGGCTTCTTCCTGGCAAACCTTATTTTGTTTTGGGTGATTCGGGGAGAATTCTTCCCACTGAGTGGTCTTTTGCCTCTTTCTGCAGCGATCATTCCTGGTATTTTATTTCTAATCGTTTGGTGGAGAACAAAGAACTCAAACAAAAAACACCTTCACCTCGAGTCTGGCCCTGTGATTGTTGAATGTCCCATAAGGAGTTTACAAAATCATGCGTACTTATCACGGCAAGATCATTTCAGTGGATGCCCATAACAACACCTATCAATACCTGGTTGAAGACCAGGGAAAGATCATCTATGTGGGAGATTCCTTACCCGCAAAATATGACGATGGCCATCCAACGGTGGAACTGGGAGATAAGGTTTTAATTCCAGCTTTTGGGGATGGACATCTGCACTTTTCCAACTGGGCCCTGATCGCTGTCTCATATTTTGATGTAAGAGAGGCAAAGGATATCCCTGAAATCCAGACCCTCATTAGAAATTTTATAGAGAAGAATCAAAAATTGAAAATAGTGATTGGCTTCGGAGTATCAAAACACAGTGTAGCTGAAAAACGGTTGATCACCCGGGCGGAACTTGATCAATTCTGTCCTGATATCCCCCTGATTATTGTCTGTTATGACGGCCATTCAGCAGTTTTTAATAGCCAAATGCTGGAAAAATTTCCCGAGGAAGTGAAAATACTGCCGGGATATTACCGAGATGAGGGACATCTCTTTAATGAAGCTTATTACGAAGGCATTGACTATGCCACCTCGTTGGTCCCTCCCCTAGACCTTGTTACAAGCATAATGAAAGGATATGACCTGCTGGCAAAAAACGGGATCGGGATGATCCATGCCACAGAAGGTATTGGATTCCCCAACGATCTGGATATCACTCTGGTAAGCTTGATTGCTAAAGCACGAACGAATAAAAACAATTTCCAGACAAGATTATTCTTCCAAACCATAGCTGTGGAAAAAGCCCAAAAGCGAAACCTGCCCCGGATCGGGGGATGTTTTGAAACTGCTCTGGACGGCTGCTTCGGCGCTTGTGATGCTGCCCTGCACGAGCCTTATTCCAATGATCCCGCCAATAAGGGTTTATTATTCCATGCGGAAGAAGAAGTTATCCAATTCGCAAAAGAAGCCAATCGGGCTGGGCTGCAGATTGAAATGCATGCCATCGGGGATGCGGCTGTATCCCGGGCGGTCAAAGCCATTCAAGCCGCCCTACTTGATTTCCCCCGGCAAGACCATCGCCATACCATCATTCACGCCTGCCTGATCCGACCTGATGATTTGAAAACGATCGCGGAACTGAGTATTGGCATTACCCTTCAACCCGGTTTCTTGATCAGTCCTCTGGAGCCAGTGGAATATTTGACTGAGATCCTTGGTCACCGCGTCAAGGGAAGTTCCCCTCTAAGATCAATCCTGGATGCAGGAATACACCTCAGCGGAGGATCAGATGCGCCAGTGACCCATCCCGATCCGATCGAGGGAATCTACGGAGCCTGTAACCATCCCTACGATCCTGAGCAGTCTTTAACTATTATGGAAGCTCTGCGTATGTATACCTATGAAATTGCCTGGACCGGGTTTGATGAAAATGAACGGGGAAGCCTCGAAGTAGGGAAAATTGCTGATATGGTGATCTTAAATAAGGATCCTTTATCCCTGGATCCAAAGGATCTTCTCTCCCTTAAGGTTGAAAAGCTATATTTAGGTGGTGAAGAATATCAACCCGGTATGGGATTAATAGGCATGCTCTGGAACAGTTTCAGAGGCAGCAAGGTAAAAATTTAAGTTCCAATAACCTGCCAAGTCCCAAAACAGGACACATGAATAAAGACACTTCCTGGTAACAATCCAGGAGGTGTTTTTGCTTGAGTAGCTCTCTAACCCGTCTGCGGATGAGGACAGATCCCAAACGCGCCCGGGGGTGGCCGCTTTGAGCATCCAGGGTGACAGGATTGAAATCCTTCCTGCTGGCGTGTCCCTCTTGAGTGTCTGTCATGAGTGCGGCAATCCTCTATTTATAATAACTTTCTCAACTCCCAGAGCGGAGGCCATTGGCCGCAGTCGAAGAGCCTGTCCCGAGCATGACGAGGGGGGGGGAGCTCAGTGAATGCCCCATTTCGACTACGTTTACCCTAAGTTTTCCGAAGGGCTCAATGAGTTGAAATTCTCAACAGAATAGAAGATCTAATAAGCTCAAAATATCAGGCTTAGCTCCCTCGGATATGATTCCCGGGAGAGCTGGCGCTCTCCCTTGAGCGGGTTTGGCTTATCTTTAGAGCACCCTGCAAGGTGCGCGGTTATTAGCCCTGGTATTTATGCCAGGGTGGATGGACGTTGATGATCCAGTTAAATATCAAAACTGACACCTTTGGAACTTAGATATCAATTTGTATAATTAGTCAAGAGAGGCCTTTTATTTATTTATCCACACTATGGTGTGCACACCACAAGTGACTATCTACAACTTAGCTGATTCAGGCGCCCCCTGGATCATCCAATCGAATATTAATGAACATCACACAATATCGTGGTACGATAATCGGTACTATTTATCGGTTTAATACTTCAGAGGTGCTAAATGAAAAAATACCTGTACGTCACTTTATTTGTGATGTTTGCTCTCACCATCACTGGATGCGGGTCCACCTCCCAGTCTTCCCCCGAATCAGCTTTAATTGGATCTACTGCCCCTGAGTTTAGTTTAGATAATGCTCTGGGCGGTCAAACTGCCCTGTCAGATTATGAGGGGACGCCCGTCCTGCTCTTTTTCCACATGGCGGTTGGTTGACCACCCTGCATGGAGCAAATCGTTGATTTGCAAAACAGCCCTGATTTTCAAGCATTAAACGTCCAGATTGTCAGCATTGCCCGGGATTCAATCGCTGAAATGGCTCCTGAGGCCCAAACCCTGGGAATCACTGATGTGCCTGTTCTTTCTGACCCGGATCTGGCGGTATCCGCGGAATATGATGTCCTGCAGTGGGCCATTGACAATGGGGAGCCCAGCCACACCTTCATCCTGGTTGATAAGAATGGGGTAATCGTCTGGATCAAGGATTATGGAGCGCCTGACAATCCCGATCGGACTATGTACGTTGAAGTCAATGAATTAATTAAATTTATTAATTCAAGTCTTGGGAACTAATCAGTATCGGAGAATAATATGAAAAAGAATACACCCTTATGGATTTTGATTGGCTTACTGGTCTTGGTTATTATCCTGGTTGCTCCCCGGGGTCTTACCTCGAACTATCCAGCTTCAATGCATTCCGATTACGGAATGATGGGGTCCGGTATGATGGGTTATGGCATGATAGGTTTCTGGTGGATAATCCCGGTACTGCTGTTTGTCCTAGTGATAGCCGCCGGTGTCTGGTTGGGGAATTTCTTAACCTTCCGCAAGCACCTCCACCCTTCCAAAGAGCCGCATGTTTGCCCCAAGTGCTCCAAACCAACCGAAGCTGATTGGATTACCTGTCCCTATTGCAGTGAACCGTTGGAAAAATAGTTGGCTTGTTATGAGCTCCCCGATATACTGGTGTTCTGATCAAAGGAATTGATCTTGGGCCAGAAATGAATAACGGGAAGCACAACCAACAATATATCTAGCGCAGGTCAGACAGACCGTTCCGTATAGCAAATTTGACCAGGTCTACTGTAGAATTCATTTCCAGTTTATCCATAATCCTGGCCCGGTGCCGGGAAACGGTCTTGGCGGTGATTCCCAGAAATTCCCCCACTTCTTCGCTGGTATGACCATCAGCAACCAATTGAATAACCTGCTTTTCCCGGTCACTTAAACCGTTATAGAGTTTTTGATCTTCCGGAATTCTGCCTTCAATTCGCTCAATATTTTCTCCAGCACTGAGCTTTCGGAAATCCTCAACCAGATCCCTGGTATAAGCAGGTGATAGAAATTGACCACCCCGGGCTACAACACGGATGGCATTCACCACGTCATCAGCCAGCTCACGTTTGGTCACAAAACCCCAGGCTCCCGAATCAATCATCTCCAGCATGAATTCCTTGTCCTCATGCACTGTCAGCGCAAGCACACGGCAAGTTTTGCATTTTTTTGAGATTCTCCTGGTAGCCTCAAATCCATCCATTCCCGGCATGGATACATCCATTAATATGACGTCAGGCTTGACAGATACCGCTTTTTCAATTGCATCCTGGCCGTTGTTTGCCTCTGCAACAACAGTTATGTCTGGATACCTTTCAAAAAGTGATATCAAACCCTCTCTGATCACTTCATGATCATCTACCAGCATTAAACGAACTTGTTTATCCATCTTTCCCATCCTATTCGCATGGCTCTTCAAGCGGGAATTGAGCAGTTACTGTCGTACCCACACCGGGTTTACTCTTGACCAGGAACTCCCCTCCCAATGATAACGATCGTTCTTCCAAACCCATCAAACCAAAACCTGCTTTCATATCCAATTCAGGATTAAACCCTCTGCCTGAATCCTTTATTTCTATTTTGATAGTATGTTGTTCAGCTTCCAGCCTGACAATGACAGTTTTACTATCTGAATATTTCGCCGCGTTTGTCAGCGATTCCTGTACGATCCTGTAAATAACAGTTTCCAGCACTGGGTCCATCCGGTCACACACTTTGTTATATATAAAATCAACATCTAATCCAAGGTGTTTTTCAATCTCATCGATCAGAGATCCCAGGGCTGCATGGATTCCCAGCTCATCTAATTGGGCTGGCCGCAGATCTTTCACGAGTTTATGAATTGAGTCAGCCATCTGGCCAGAAAGATTTTTCAGTCTGCCCATCAAGGTTTTCGCCTGCTCCTGATTCGGGATATGATGTGTGAGAGCGGCTAGATTGGCATTAAACCCGGTCAGGATCTGGGCCGTTTCATCATGAAGTTCCCTGGATATCCTCGTTCGTTCTTCTTCCTGAAGGATCACTGTTCGACGAAGCAGCTCTTTCCTTAATTCACTGCGCAACTGCAGCTCTTCCTGGACCTTTTCCAGGGCAACCATTCGATCGTTTTGAGCCTGCTCCAATTCCTGCCGGCGTTCCTGTTCCAGGGTCTGGGTCATTTTGATCAGGCTCAAGGTAATAATCACTGCCAGGATAGCCCGAGTGGCCGGTATCGGATAACGAATGAATTCACTAAGTATGTTTGGTAATTCCGACGTGAGGGTCACCAATGGACCTAAAAACTGGGTGATCCCATAAAGTCCTATACCAATCCCGGCCCAGCGCAAATTCCTGGAAAGCTGAACACGGCCAGCCTGCAGATATTCCTTTGATTGAAAACTGATTGCCAGACTGGTAATCAGGGCACCCGGCGAGGCCAGTATAAGACGGGCCAGAACATCCGCGGTTATCACCCAATCGCTGTTTACAGTTGTGGGAATTGCACCGGCAACTACCAGGGAGATTCCATACAACCCAAGCATACCGGTTCCCACAACTAGGTCGCTAAACTCCTTTCTGGCTTGAGCAGAAAGAACCCGGGCTCCATAACCAATTAAAGAGGCAAATGAAAAAGCCAATAAAAAGGTCCTGACAAATTCCCATTGAATTGGTATCTGGCCGCTCAGGGTGATTTCCAAATTCAGGATCATCTCCAGCCACTCATGCGAACCATGCACCAGGCCAAAGACTGCTAAAGGCAAAAGATCCCTGGCTTCTTTGATTCCCGATCTGAGTATCTCAACCAGGATGGTTAATCCCATGCTGAAAAAAGCCAAGCCGTAAACAAAATAAATCAGGGTGAATTCATAATTAATGGGGCTCATTACACCTGACGATAACACAAATTGGTTATTAATACCCAATATTTATAAACCTATATGATAAACGACACCCCCGCTGGGTGATATTAATCACAAACACCCCCTGGAATCTGAATTACAATACATATAATTAACCAATCATTATGGGTATTATTATGCAATCTTGGTAATAAGTAACCAATCTTGATTTGGGTCGTTTGAAATAGTCAATCCAACTTGGAAAGGAGAAATAGTATGAGAAGAAAATTCTTCATCCTCACAGCAGTGCTCTTGGGCGCACTACTTCTTGCCGGCTGTGCAGGAGAAACCGGGCCTCAGGGCCCTGCAGGGGCAGCCGGTCCCGCAGGTCCAGCCGGTCCCGCCGGGGAAAGTGCCAGCATAGGTGTCTTCGGTGCCGAATATGTGGGCATGGAAGCATGCGGTGAATGCCACACCGATATCTACGATGTCTTTACTTTATCCGGCCATCCCTATAAGTTAAATAAAGTAGTTGATGGTCAGCCACCAACTTATCCATTCACAGAGATTACTGCTCTTCCGGAAGGATATGAGTGGTCAGATATATCCTATGTGATCGGCGGATACAACTGGAAAGCCCGCTTTGTGGACCTGAATGGGTATATCATCACCGGCGATGAAGATGCCACCACCCAGTACAACTTCTATAATGAAAATCTGGATCTGGGAGACAACTGGGTTGGCTATCACGCAGGTGAGACAGAAAAACCCTATAACTGCGGTACCTGCCACACCACCGGCTATCAGCCCGATGGCCACCAGGACGACCTGCCAGGAATGGTCGGCACATGGAGTGAACCCGGCATTCGCTGTGAAGAGTGCCACGGTCCAGGCAGCTTACATGCTGATAATCCTTATGGTGTTGCCATGAAAGTTGACAGAAGCCCAGAATCCTGCGGTGACTGCCATATCCGGGGAGATGTTACCCAGGTAGATGCCAAAGGCGGCTTCATTAAACACCATGAGCAGTATGAAGAGCTCTTCCAAAGCAAACATATCACACTCGATTGTGTGACCTGCCATGACCCGCATGCTGGAGTGATCCAGCTCCGGGAGGCTGATGTCCAGACAACTCGCACAACTTGCGAGAACTGCCACTTCGCCCAGGTTGAGAACCAGGCGGTAGAGGTGCACACTAATTTTGTTGAATGTGTTACCTGCCATATGCCTCGTATTTCCAAGAGCGCGTTGGGCAATGCCGAGATTTTCCAGGGTGATATCCGCACTCACGTGATGGCGATCGATCCCTTCCAGGTTGGGCAATTCACTGAGGATGGAGCATATTCCCTGTCCCAGATCTCACTAGACTTTGCCTGCCGCCAATGCCACAACGCTGTCAGCGGACCTGGTTTACCGAAGACAGATGCAGAATTACTCGGGGCAGCCGACGGCTACCACGACTAAATAACTGCTGTTGGTTTATTAATGAAAAAGGAGTGATGCGCTTGCATCACTCCTTTTTTTGTCCATCATCAAACAAAATGAATATCAAAACCAGAAAATGGCAGCTGAGTCGGATGTCAGATACCCCCAGCTGTTTACCCCTGACACTTTTCACTACTTTCTCCTTACTAACTACTATTTACTACTTACTGCCTATGCTATACTCATAGAACTCAAAGGAAAAACCATGAGCAGAGCCATCACTTTCGACATCACCATCCCCGCTGCCCTGGCAGACGTCTGGGATGCCTGGACCACAGAAGAGGGTGCCAAAACCTTTTTTGCCCAGGACTGCAATATTGAGCTCAAACCCGGCGGCGCCTACGAAATGTTATTCAATAGTGACGCCCCTCCCGGCGAACAGGGCAGCGAAGGCATGATCATATTAGCGGTCCAGCCGGAGAAAATGCTCTCTTTCACCTGGAATTCCCCACCTTCCTTGCCTGAAGTTCGGGGGGGAATGACCCATGTCACGCTGCAGTTTTACCCGATCAGCCCCAGGGAAACCAGGATCAGCCTGGAGCATGACGGCTGGGGGGAAGGCGAAGAATGGGATAAGGTTTTTGACTATTTCATCACTGCCTGGGGAGAGGTGGTTTTGCCCCGCCTGAAATACCGCTTTGAAGAGGGCCCGATCGATTGGGATGATCCTCCTGCGGCAGGAAAAAGGGCAAGCTAAGCAACATCACAGAGAATCATATGTTCGCCAGCCTCTCATTCCCTTTAAGGGGAAGTATTTATGCTATACTGAAAGTATAGAGGAATCATTAGGTTCATCACTTCAGGGGGAATTTGATCAAGGCTCTTCCAAGCAACAAACCTCAAAAAACCTTAGAGGTATTCCAGAAGTTTCAAGATCAATTTATATATCAGACCTTGTCATTAAGGTCGCTATTTACTCATTCATTTTAAGGAAGAGACTCATGAATGCCCTGTTCACTGTAACCATGATCGTTGAATTTATTTTTGCCCTCGGTTTTATGGCAGTACCCGGAACACTGTTTGGGACATTTGGCGTCACCCCTGACGCCTTTGGAATATCCCTGGCCCGCATGTTTGGCTCCGCTTTGTTAGCCTTCGTGGTTCTGGTGTACTACGCTCGCTCCAGCGAGAGTGCTGATCTGAAGAAAGCCACCATCCGCAGTTTATTCATCTACTGGCTGGTCAGCTCAGTTTTCCTGATCATATCTCAGCTGGGCGGCTTATTCAACAGCATGGGCTGGTCCACTATAGTATTGCACCTGGGTTTCCTGATCTGGTACGGAGTGTACGCGTTCAAAAAAATAGCATCATTGAATTCAAATAAAAAAGGGCGACCCGGTCTTTCGATACGCTGATGTTTCACATCAGCAACTCAAGACAAGTGGGTCGCCCCTACTGTTTACTGAACACTGAAAACTGATTGTTACCTTTTCCCTCCCACTTTCAAGACCTCACCTCTCTTGATCTGAAAGCGGTCAAAATCCCTTGCCACATAAACGTCCTTAAAAACACCCCGGGCTTCTTCCAGGATCTGTTCTGCCCGGTAGCGGCGCGAGATATGGGTCAGGATCAACGTCCCTACCCCGGCTTCAGCGGCCAGCTCCCCAGCCTGTTTTGCAGTCAGATGACCAAATTGTTCTGCCAAATCCTTTTCCGTTTCCAGGTAGGTAGCTTCTATCACCAGGACGTCGGCATCCCGAACAACTTCCAACAGGTTATCAGTCCTGCCGGCGTCACCGACATGAACCATTTTAGTTCCCGGCTGTTCCTCACCCAACACCATCTCCGGCTCGATTACCCGCCCGTCAGGCAGGGTCACAGACTGGCCCTTGACCAACTCTCCCCGCCAGGGTCCGGGAGGAATCTTCAGCACCTCTGCTTTTTCAGATAAAAAGGGCCGCCGGGAAAATTCCTCAAAAATAAAGCCATAACAATCTGGAGTGCGGTGATAGACCGGGAAAGTACTGACCGTAAAATCATCTTCCTCAAAGACCAAACCAGCTTGCAATGGCTGAAAAGTAATCTCAACCGGGGGATAATTGCCCTTCAGCACCACGCCAAAGATCAGGTCCTTGATGCGGTCCAGGGCAGATTTTCCTCCGGCAATGAGGATTTTATCCATCGCTTCCCAACGGACAAAGGTTGAAATTAAACCTCCCAATCCCAGGATATGATCCAGGTGACCGTGGGTGATCAGGATCCGGTTCAGGCGCTTAAATCCCAAACCAGAGCTCAATAATTGGCGCTGAGTCCCTTCACCTGCGTCAATTAAAAAGCGGTGTTTTCCCCGCAGAACCACCTGGGATGTCAAACCCCGGTGCACAGAAGGGGCAGAAGCACTGGTTCCTAAAAATACGATCTCAAACACAATAATCCTCAATAATAGGTTCTTTACTGTACCTTATTTTACCGCATCAATACTATACCCATCCTCCGGAAAAGGGTTAAACGTTTGAACGTGAGAACGTTTAACACAGGTTGACCATGACGTCAAAAGCTTTAGACACGCTAATATTGAGTGATAAAAATCTTCGCTTCCGCCAATCATGCTATAATTCGGAAAGACCTCTGGGGACATAAAACAATGGCGAAATCCACCAAAAAAACAACCTCAAA
>CAYUXO010000069.1:8718-12844 GCA_964448865.1 uncultured Anaerolineales bacterium | reverse complement strand
AATAGCCTGGAATAGGGGCAGCCCCACAGCTGCCCTTATTCTATTCTCCCAAAGTTGAAATCATTTTGAATATATGCTATATTGAATCAATACCCCTATTTTTAATCAACACAACTATTACAATACCGTTTTCCCGGAACAATGCTGCCAGATTAGAGGCATTGTTTTTATTTTTTCATGAAGGAGGACCCTAGTGATGGATTCATCCAGGAAATTATTGATAATTGTGTTATTCCTGATTGCCATGTTGATCACTGCATGTGGTTCTGCGCCCGTGGAAGAAACTGCCACTGATACACTATCGCCAACATTAACGCTTGTACCTACCAAAGCTTTCACGGCAATTCCGGCTGGCACACCCACTCCAACAACATTGGAAATCCTTCAGGCCAAAGATCCGGATTTTGAAATTATATTTAACGACGAAGGCTGCACTTTATTTGGACCCATGGAAATCACCCGGGGGGAGTATCTGGTTGTTCTGCACAACCAGACAGAACTGCCAGCTGTGCTCTGGATGGAAAATTATTTTGGGGGAGGATCCTTTGATGATCACCTGCGCTGGCGGGAGGAAAACTGCGGTGGACAGGGCACTCATTGTGAAGATGAAGATGGCAACGAAATCAGTTATAGTTTGGTGGCCTGGATGAGTCCCAAAAAACAGGCTCATGATGGCAATAAAACTTATTATAAGGTTTATGATGTAAAACAGGCCAGGGAGCACTCCTTCTGGGTCTCATTAGATCGGTGGTGGGGTTGGCTGTGTGCTCCCATTCAGGTGAATAATTAAAATTCTTGCAAGATTTTAGTTTTCATCCTCAAGTATAAAACAGACTGAGTTGGCTGGAGTGTACTCCGTAGGGTGGACAATTAAATAAAACCCGCTCTTTAGTAGTTATACAAACTGACGTCTAAGTTCCAAAGGTGTCAGTTTTGTTTTAAGCTGGTTCCTTTTTATCAATTTTCCCCAGACTGTTGATTGTTTTTCCCGATCAGTAAGACCTTCCAATGTTTGGAGAGGTTTTATCTAGACTTCGTTATGGTATATTGTGAATCTTGTGGTTACCTTACTTCAATTAAGGTAGAAGGTATAATACCTGAGGTTTCAAAATTGAGAATCAATCAGTCAAGGTATCTTCATTTGACTCGATATCTGAAAGGAGCAACCCTATGAGCATTATTGAAGTCAACAATCTCACCAAGTATTACGGCAAAGCCCGGGGCATTGTCGATGTGTCCTTTAAAGTGGATCAAGGGGAAATCTTTGGTTTCATTGGACCAAATGGAGCCGGCAAATCCACCACCATCCGCTTGTTTTTATCTTTGATCTACCCAACCAGCGGAGACGCCAAGATCTTTGGCAAGGATGTCATAAAGTTTGGCCCGGAGATCCGCCAGGATATTGGATACCTGCCTTCCGAGGTCTTTTATTACGAGGGCATGAAGGTGCTGGACCTATTGAAATATTCTGCCAGTTTTTATAACCGGGATTGCACTGACCGTCTCTTTGAGCTGGCTGAGATCATGGAGCTGGACCTGAAAAGAAGGATCGATGATCTCTCGTACGGCAACAAGAAAAAGGTCGGCATCGTCCAGGGTCTGCTGCATTCCCCCAAACTTATAATGATGGATGAACCCACCTCTGGCCTGGATCCACTGATGCAGCAAAATTTCTTTGACCTGATCCGGGAGGAAAATCAACGCGGTGCAACCGTCTTCTTCTCCTCCCACATTCTGGGTGAAGTGCAGCGGCTTTGCAGCCGGGTAGCGATCATTAAGGAGGGCAGCATTATCAATATACAGGATATAAAAACCCTTCAGAAGGATAATTATAAGAAGATCCGTCTGGTGGCAGAAAAATTGGATCCTAAACCTTTTGATTTTACCGGTATCAGCAACCTAACCCTTGAAGATGGAGAATTAAGTTTCTTCTACAAAGGTGATATCAATCAAATCACCAAAGTCCTAAGCAAAATGCAGCTGGCCGATGTTGTGATCGAAGAACCCACCCTGGAAGAGATCTTCATCCACTATTATGAGTAAGGAAATCCCATGAATATATTTACACATGAATTTAAGTCCTATCTCAAATCAGTGGCAATCTGGTCTGCAGCTAACTTCATGATCATTTTGATCTATTTTTCCGCTTTCAACGCTATAGCAGTTGAAGCCGAGGATCTCGCCCAATTAATGAGCAGCTTTCCGGAAGAGCTGTTGATCGCTTTCGGAATGACTAATATGGACTTCACCTCCCTGCTGGGATTTTTTGGAGTGGTCTTCCTGTTTTGCCAGATTTGCCTGGCCATCCAGGCATCTAATTACGGCTTCTCGCTGGTTTCGATCGAGGAACGTGAACTGACAGCAGATTTTTTGCTCCCAAAACCGGTAGGGCGGGGCAGGATCCTGACCTCAAAATTGCTGGCAGCATTCCTGGCTCTCACCATCACCAACCTGGCTGTCTGGGCCAGCTCATTTTTTGTGATCAATCTGGTCAGGGATGGGCGCAGCTATGACCAGAATGCGCTGGTGCTGATCCTGTCCACAATTGTCATCTTCCAGCTCTTTTTCCTGACAGTTGGCACCCTAATATCGCTGTTAATGAAACGGGTCCGCAGTGTAATTTCACTCTCTATGGCCCTGGCCTTTGGAATGTACATCTTGAATGTTTTCGGGAGTATGCTGGGAGAAGATAAACTGGAGATCATCTCTCCCTTCAGGCATTTTGATCCCAACTACATCCTGGCCAACGGAAACTATGATTTTCCTTTATTTATGGTCAGCGTAGTTGTCATCTTGGCTGCTGTTCCCCTCAGCTTCCTGCTGTACCAGAAAAGAAATATCGCCTCCGCCGTCTGAGGTGTAAGGAGTACAAAAATGAGAATATATCTGCGGGAGCTAAGAGCCAATTTTAAATCTCTCTTGATCTATATTGGCATCGTGGGTCTCTTTGCAGTGGTGGGATTTTCCAAGTATTCTGCCTATGCTGAGAATCCGGAGCTGCTTGAGGTCATGAATACATTGCCGCCGGCGCTGTTGGAATCTTTTAACATGAATGCTTTTAATTTAACCACTGTGGTTGGGTTTTTTGGAGTGATGTTTGCCTTCGTGGGATTGATCCTGGGAATCGCGGCAGTGATGTGGGGAAGTGATATCATTTCCAAGGAAGAACGGGATAAAACAGTTGAATTTGCCCTCACTTTGCCTGTGAAAAGATCCACCCTGCTCACAGCAAAATTCGCTGCAGCCCTGACCAACTGCATCCTGCTTGCAATCGCAACCTGGGGCTTGAACTGGATCAGTGCTCAATCTTATTCACCCGGACAGGATTATTACCAATTCTTGACCCAGGGTATGGTTGCCCTTGTTTTGCTCCAGGTCATTTTCCTGTCGGTGGGAATATTCATTGGCAGCGCCCTGAAACAGCATAAAAAAGCAGGGTCAGTGGCAATTTCGGTCCTGCTGGGAACTTATTTCTTCTCAGTGATCGCAGGATTGAAAAAAGAATGGAATTTCCTGAAATATTTCACGCCCTTCAAATATTTTGATCCTGCCTTGATCCTGCATGAATCCAGGGTTGAACCTGTTTTTCTTTGGCTATCTCTGGGTATTGTTGCCGTTAGTCTGGCTGGTGCCTACCTGGTATATTCACGAAGGGATCTCTATATTTAATTTTTGGATTACTTGTAAATGAATGATGCTCCGCTATTTATTGAGTGGAGCACTATTATTGTAGGTATTAGAATTTTCTAAAATAAGAATCCAATCGAAACTAGGATTTCTATCCCGGAGTATAATCTTCCGGCTTGGTTTTAATGGAAATTGATATCGAGGATTTTATGGGTAAAAAACAAACAATAAAGAAAAAAATTAGGGTCTGGGGTATGGGAGCGCTGGTATTGGTCCTGGCCCTGGGGTTATGGATTTGGCCCACCTATCTGGCCCCTTCAACAGGGTTTGTGGACAGTGCATTAGCCATATCCGTTCAGGATCAGCATATTACTGTCCAGGAAGCTCAGCAGAAACGTGAGAATGAGGCGTTCATGCTGGATGTTCGCACAGTAAAGGAATGGAACGCGGGCCATATCCCCGGGGCAACATTAATACCGCTGGATCAACTTTCAGTTCG
>CAYUXO010000069.1:3398-8618 GCA_964448865.1 uncultured Anaerolineales bacterium | reverse complement strand
ACGCGGGCCATATCCCCGGGGCAACATTAATACCGCTGGATCAACTTTCAGTTCGATATGGAGAACTTCCCATAGATCAGGAAATTGTGATCTACTGCCGTTCGGGAAACCGCAGCGCCCAGGCTTTATCAATGCTCACCGAGGCGGGCTTCTCAACCATTTACAGCATGAATGGCGGTATCAACAACTGGATTTCCGCTGGATATGAGGTTGTTTCAGGGGATTAGGTTTAATCAGGATTATTGTTAAATATAATAAGGATGCGGGATCCTTGGTGCACTGAACCCCAAAAACAGGACACAAAATTAAGAATACCTCTTGGACAATAGACAATCCGGGAGGTGTTTCCTTATCGCTCAGCAGGGACTGAAGTCCTCAGAAGGGTCTTCGCTTCGCTCAAACCAAACGTCCTCCTCCGAGGACGTGTTGATATCCTCCTGAAGAGAAAAGAACCCGATCATGGCGTTCAGGATTCGCTTGATCATCTATCTCTTAAGCGTCGACAGAAGTCGACGCTCGGACATCCCTTGGTTTGTGAGGGATGTCCCTACTGAGGATTTCAATCCCTGAACCGTGGCAGATCAATCCGGGGCCTTTGATGGAATAAAAAAATTGAAGTCTCTAATAAAGTTCAGTCGTCAGTATGGATAATATACTTAGAGTAGGTTCTATTTATTTGTCCGGTTTACAGGGTGCACTCCATGGAGGAAACTGTATCCTTAATATCTTAATTGATTCCTATAACCTGGCTGCCAGGAAAGGCACCAGCATTTCCTCAGCCGACAAACCGCCATGCCGTCCTATTAGAGGATTCTCCTTGGCTGCCCACCACCAGTAGGCGTTCCCTTTAGCCGCCACAATTAAGTCACCGATTCGATTGTAGATCTCTGGATGCGGTTCGCCAGGTCCGAACAAACCGGCTTTTACAGCTTGACCGGGGTCTATCAACTCAAATTGATCCGGCCATGTTTTCTGGATATATTCCCTGACAGCTTCTACTTTGCCCGGTTTAATGTACAGGTAAGCCAGCCGATTCTCACCGGTGGGATTTAACGTCAGTAAATTTGTAAATTCTGGGTGGTTTATTAAATGGAAATCCTGATCATCTCTGTTTGTCGTGATCTGGCCGTGGTCTGCAGTGAGGATCACCAGGGTGTCTTTCTTTAGAGCGGGATCCAGTTCATTTAGAAAAAATTGTTCAAAGGACTTGCTGAAGGTAACCAGTTCAGCCCGGGCTCTTTCGCTATCTGGTCCATGGAAATGGGATGAACCATCCAGCTGACCCCAATAAGCCCAGATATACTTCCTGACATCCGGGCGGCTTTCCAGAAGTTCGCGGATGCTGATCCACATATCCGAGGTTGTGCTGATACCATGACGGTTGGCATCCCGCATGAACATGCGCGATAAACCGGAATTGATAATGGCATAATGCTGGAAGGCATGGACCTCTACCCCTGATTGTTCATAATGATCTGTGATAGAACCTACAGAGAGGAAGGTTTCTGGATCAAAACCAGCCAGGGAGAGATTTCCCCCGAGTGCCCGGTAGGTGATGGGTTTGTGTTCGATCATATTGGCTGTAATACTATATTCCTTCAGCCACATTTCATAACCTAGGATTCCATGTTGAGTTGGGGCAGAATCAGTCCAAAAAGAGGTAATTGCGGCGCAGGTGGTGCTGGGACAGATCGAAGTCAGGGGAGCCAGTAAGCCATCTTTTTGTAGTTGATTCCAGATCAGATCCGGGTCTTCAGCCAGCCATCTCTTAAATTGTTGATATCCAAGCGCATCCAATAAAATGACGATGATGTTTTTAATATCACCCTGGATGGGATTGGTGAATTCAGGGGCAAGAGGGGATGAGGAAAAACCGGGTGTATTCAGCAAACTGGCAGCTGAGGCAGGAATATTAAGGATCGAGTAGCCTTGATAGTGGGGAGATATTAATTCAGGATCAAGCTTTAAACCGGTCAGCGAGTGATTTTTAAATTTTTTTAGTATTTTTTGGCTGATTTCAGGCATAGGTCCTCTATTTTGTCTATTATCCCTGAATTATATACGCTAATCAAGTATTTGGCAGTCGTCTAAAAAGATGATAAATTACAGGGTATTTTTTAAGTTTAAAGCGAGTATCATTCGTTATAATAAGTTCTACTATCGTTAGGTGATCAAAATCGAATACCTTACCAGGAGACTGTGTTAATGAGTTCCCTTGCAGCACTGAAGGAAAAACTCCTCCAGTCCTTTACCCCTCGCAAAATGCGAATCTTCAGGGAGTCGGTTACCGGGTATCTGTTTGTCACACCAGCTTTAGTCTTGATATTTACATTTGGAATCTTTCCGGTTGCTTTTGCACTCTTTGTCAGCCTGCATAAATGGCGAATTATCAGAACAGATTTTGTAGGATTAAGCAATTTTGTCCGGGCTATCGGAAACCTCACCTACGTGGCAGCCTTCTTCATGTCAATTGGCGCCTTGTTTGCGGTTTACTTGGTACTAAAAAGGATAACCCAAACTGCTCGCGAGCAGGAACAAAGGCCCTATCTGTTGGCAATACCGGGTTTGATCTCTACCTGGGCAATATACGCTTTTATTCGATATATCTGGTATCAACTTCCAGAGTTTTTGGATATAGCCGGAAAATTGAGGGGAGTTGAAAAAACCAGGGAACTATTCCTCCAGCTAATTAGAGAAGCTTTTTACGCGCCCCAGGTTTATTATGCCTGGATATATTTCAAATGGATCTTCTTGGGAGCTATCCTGATAGGAATTTTGGCGGCAGTTCTGTATCGAAAACCCCAACGTGCATTATTCCAGGCTCAATTCACCCTGGGCTGGTTTGCACTGGGCTCCGGTTTGGGATTAATGTATTTTACTTACCAGCAAATAACAGCTGCTTATACGATTGCGCTGGAGACCAACAGTGACCCGGGTATCTGGCCCCAGGTGATCCTTATCTCGGGGGGGATCATCTTATTGGTATTAGGATGGATAAGTTGGAATTCCGCTCCGAAAACAAAACATAATTGGCACTTCTGGCTTCGCATACTGGGAGCTTTGATCTTCCTGACCGGAGGATGGCTGCTGATCGGTGAAATTCCTGTGCTGATGGCTTCTGGAGATAATGATCTTTGGGAAGGCTTAAAAGTGACGGTGTTCTTCTCGGCTGGTACTGTACCTTTTCAGCTGACAATATCAATGTTCCTGGCCATCCTGCTTTTTCAAAAATTACGGGGCTCAGAATTCTTTCGGATGATCTTCTTCCTGCCTTATGTGACTCCTTTCATTGCCAGTGCGGCAATATTCAGACAGATCTTTGCCAACAGGGCTACAGCTCCTGTTAACTTGCTTGTCCGGAGCTTGGGCGCGGAGAGTTTAGCCTGGCTCCAGGAATCCAGGGGTATTAACTTGATATTAGCCGATGGTCTGGGTCTCACGCTGCCTGATTGGGCTGCTGGCCCTAGTTTGGCTCTTGTGGTAGTGATGATCCATGGCGTCTGGACATACGTGGGTTACAATACCGTGATTTACTTGGCCGGACTTGGCAACATACCAACTGAACTCAACGATGCCGCTGAGATTGACGGGGCCAATAAATGGGATATTTTCCGTTTTGTCACATTCCCGCTCTTGTCACCCACAACGTATTTTCTGTCACTGATCGCGATCATTGGAACCTTTAAAGCTTTCGCCACCCTGTGGGTTTTCAGGGAAGGTCTTGCTCTGGGAACTACCGATACCTTTAGTGTGGCCATATTTTTGGAATTCTTTGAGAAGCTGCGATACGGATATGCTTCAGCGATGGCATTTGTTTTGTTTGCGATCATCCTGGGTTTGACGGTGATTAATAATCGGTTCCAGGGATCCAAGGTGTTTTATTTATAGTTTGCTGGGAATTCAGATATGATACTTAAACGCTCTCAAATCTTAAAGATCTTTACTTACACTCTATTGATTATTGGTGCAGCGGTATCAATCGTACCTTTTATTTATATGATATCCACCTCATTGAAAACGATCGGAGAAGCCCTGGGAAGTTCATTTTTCCCATCAGAGCTTCACTTTGAAAATTATGGAGAAGCCTGGCAAAGAGGTAATTTCCCTGTATATTTTTGGAACAGTATAAGAATTACCGGAATCTCTCTAGTCGGCAGTGTCAGCATCAGCGTTTTGGCTGCTTATGGGTTTGCCCGTGTAAAATTTCCGGGACGGGATCTGATCTTTGGAATAATCCTATCCACGATGATGATCCCTGCTATGGTAACCATTATTCCTAACTTCTTAACAGTTACCTGGTTGGGCCGTATCGGTCCTATTAAATGGATCAACAACTGGCCGGCATTGACCATACCATTCATGGGTTCTGTATTTAACATCTTCCTGCTGCGCCAATTCTTCGCCCAGATCCCTGATGAACTGTTTGATGCTGCCCGGATCGATGGATCTGGACATCTGCGATTTTTGTTCCAGGTGGTCCTGCCCCTTTCAAAGGCCCCACTGATGGTTATCCTGGTATTGACCTTCATTGGATCCTGGAACTCCCTGGCCTGGCCCTTACTTGTGACCAATACACCAGATTGGCGGCCGATCTCCGTCGGTATGATGAATTTTGTCTCGGAAGCTGGCCAGGAGATCCACTACATCATGGCAGCGGCCTTTATCACTATCATACCCATCCTGATCCTGTACTTCTTTACTCAAAAGCAATTTACTGAAAGTATCGCCCGCAGTGGATTAAAAGGATGATATATAATTCAATATTGAACATTGGAAATTGAATATTGATTAAAAGGATCTTACGTTCCAGGAAAATAAAGGAGGTGGTGCGGCTCAAAATGATTTTCAGCACAATTAGTCCAGACAACTATTAATGAGGAGAAAAAAATGCCCAAAAAGATATTAACTATTCTCTTTGCTGCTTTGATCATTTTCTCGATGGTTCTGACAGCATGTGCTCCAGCACCCCCTGTGGTAGAGGAGCCCGAAGAGGTTGAAGAACCTGAAGAGGTTGAAGTAGAAGAAGAGGCTGAGGTTGAGGAAGAGCCCATGATGGACCTCAGCGGCACAACTGTGCAATTCTGGCATGTTTACGGCGAGGGTGATCCCCGCAATGAAGCCATGGTTGCCATTGTGGATGCCTTTAATGCCAACAATGAATACGGCATCACTGTTGAAGCCCTGGACCAGGGTGATTATGGCGACGTTGAGGACAAGACC
>CAYUXO010000069.1:0-3298 GCA_964448865.1 uncultured Anaerolineales bacterium | reverse complement strand
CATCACTGTTGAAGCCCTGGACCAGGGTGATTATGGCGACGTTGAGGACAAGACCAATGCAGGTATCCAATCTGGTGACTTACCTCACATCGTCCAGGCTTACACAAGTGCCCTGAACAACTGGGATACGGTGGATCTGGTAGCAGATCTGAATCAGTTTGTTTATGACGAAACCTACGGTTTGACCGCGGATGAAATTGCTGATATTTACCCGGCAGTATTTAATCTGGGTTTGAACCAGGCTGGTACTTTCCTGGCCTGGCCTTTCAGCCAGTCTGCCAATGCCATAGTGTACAACTTCACCTGGGCTCAGGAACTGGGATTTGACGCCGCACCAACCAACTCTGAAGAGCTGAAAGCTCAACTTTGCGCCGCCGCGGAAGCCAATGCGACCGATGACAACCCGGACAACGATGGTACGGGTGGATTGGTTTGGTACCCCAGCGCCTCCAACTTTACGGCCTTTGTGCATGCCTTCGGTGGACAGTTATTGAATGCTGACGGCACTGGTTATGACTTTAATACTCCAGAAATAAAGGCAGCTGCCATGTTCATCATGGATCTGCGTGACAGCGGCTGTACTCTTGAAACCGAGAGCTATCCCAATCCGGAGCAGGCCAACCGCCTGGCTCTGATGACACTTAGCTCCACCTCCGGTCTGAAATACTACGGCTACGCCTTCTCGGACGCCGAAAACGATGATACCTGGGGCTTCCTGGCCTTCCCGGGACCTGATGGCAAACAGGGAATGGTTGCCTGGACCCAGACGCTTGGTATCCTTAAATCGACCCCGGAACAGGAACTGGCTTCCTGGCTGTTCATCAAATACCTGACTAAACCTGAAAACCAGGCAGCCTGGATCATGGCTAGTGGCTATCTGCCCACTCAGTATTCCACAGAGGGCATGCTGACCGACTATATAGCTTCTGTTCCCCAGTATCAGTCAACACTGGCCATTGCGGCCCTGGGAATGGGTGAACCGGAAACCTTTACAGCCTGGTATTCCGTGCGAAGAGCATTGGGTGATGCAGCAGCTCAGCTTTACGCTGCCACCACAGCAGAAGAAGTGGATGCCATACTTGCGGAATTGAATATCACCGCCGCAGAGCTGGTTGAAGAAGTAGAATAAATTTCACATTTCTGTAAAACAAAAACACCTGCTGGTTTTCCAGCAGGTGTTTTTTAGTTAACAATGAGGATCCGTGATCCTGAGTCATTCAAATATCTGCAAATGACCAAGGTTAATCGATGCAGACTTCTAGTTAAAGGATCACGGATCCTCTTCATTCTCACGGCACCATAAACATCGCGATCACCGGATCGTGATCAGATTTGTGGATGATGCTTTCATCCGTTGAGTAAGGCAGAGTGAAATCTGCATTGCTGTGCAGTACGTTTACACTGACCAGTAAAGCTTCCAGGGATTCATTCATGAGGATGTGATCCAGGACCTGCGAGTTGCCCTGGTAAATATAGGTGTAGCGTTCCTCAGGTTCCAGGGTGTCAAAAACATTTCGGAAGCCGCCATCCTGGATTGTTAATATCGGGGGAGAGTTGTAATAGGAGTTGAGGTCACCGATGATTGCCAGATGGGCCAAGGGATCATCAGCCAACAGTTCCAGGGCGATCTCCAGGTTCCAGGCTGCCTGGGCATTACGGCGAGGTTCAGTTGCCAACTCACCGCCGCTCATGCTGGTGAAGTGATTATTTAAAACATAGAGGGTTTGCCCGGAATCTTCACCAATCTGAACTTCCACCAGCAGGGGTGGGCGGCTGGTGATATTTCCAGGAGCAGAGTATTGAACCTGGTCAACGATCAATGCCTGGTCTTCACGAATGAGATATCCAACATCAATGCCGCGGCTGTCTGTTCCTTCGATCAGAACTGCCTGATATGGATAATCTGCCAGGGCAGGATCTGCAGCGATATCTTCCAGAATTTCCAGATTTTCAACTTCCTGGAACCCGATAATTGTTGGATAACCGGCTGCCTGCAAGGTCAGGGCGACTTTAGAGATACTTTGTTTGTATTCACTGACCCGGGGAAGGGGTGGACTGCTGGGGTGGGGTACAACGAAATCAAACAGGTTTTCAACATTCCAGGTCATGATGCTGAAAAATCCACCCGCAACAGGTTCCAGAGTAGTAACCTGGGGTTCGCTGGAATAGACCAGATAATCATTAACAGGTTCGATTTTATAGTTGCCGTAAGAAAATGTCAGCGGACCTGTTACTTGGGATACAGTATCGCCCACCGATACGGCAAAATCCATCAGATCACGATTATCATAGGTTGTTGAACTTCCATCATCTACATGAATTAACATTCCGTGATCTTCGTTCTGCCAGGATCTGGTCAATCCATGATATGGAAGAATAAGGGAAAATTCTCCATAGCGGGTGGTCGGACCAACCACTTTTGCCGGGCCCGGGACAGATACCAGTACACCTTCAAGCGCTTCATAATACAAAACGCTGGCCGCTTCATCTACAGGAGGATCCAGCCGAACTGGATTTGGCAGGAATGCTTTTCCTGTAATAGTAAGATTGGCTGGTGATTTTAATTCCAGCTCGGTCTGCTGAAAGGCTTCCCGTACCCTTCCAGTGACGGTTACCAGGTCACCTGGAGATACGGGGGGAAGATTTGGTCCTGTGCTAATAAAAATTCCCGGTGAGGTCGCAGGATCATCATCCGTTTCCTTCTCCTGGATCCAAAAACCCTCAAGATCAGGGAACACCCCGGTCACGATCCCCCGGGTTGTGATATTGGAGAGGTTATATGGGGAGCTGTCTCCAGAGCCCTGGATAGCCCAGATTGGAACAGTTTCTCCTGAGAATGTATAACTGGTGATACCTGATTCGGGTTCGGGCCAGGAGGTGGAACTAACCTGGTATTCACCAAAAATGACGTATTCCGGGCTGCCGCTCAGCTGCGCCCGGAAGCCGACTGTTGTTTCAGTCCCGTTTCCATCTAATTCATCCAACTCCCAGACGATGGTAGTGTCTTCAAGGACCCCCTGGTTATAGATTTCCAGGATCTCCAACTGAGGATCTATCACAGCTGTTATGAGCAGTTTTTGGTCAGATTTTAAATCGTGATTTATAACTGAATAAAACACATCAAACGGCTCAGCTTGATTGGCAGTTGTGGGGGGGTGAACCTGAATTGCCAGTCCGGGTTCATACACCCGTGATAAATCACTCTGCAAGCGAGGATAAAGGCGGGTATTACCATCAAATAACTCCAGGATCCCTGTAACCTGGTAAAAGTGATCAGCTTCAATGTCCTCCAAGGTAA
>CAYUXO010000068.1:7788-13433 GCA_964448865.1 uncultured Anaerolineales bacterium | reverse complement strand
TTTTGTGAGTTTTTCCACTAAACATCATCCCGCTTTTTGAGTATAGTAAATCCACTATTGGAGCTAACTATTTGTTCCCTGGGGGATTTCTAGAGAAATCAAAGCCAAACACACGAGGTTTTTATGGATATGGATCAGGTTGGGCAATTTGCGTTATTAGAAGGATTTTCTGAAGAACAAATGGACCTTTTGCGTCCTTTAATTGAAAATGTCCGTTATGAGACCGACCAGATTATCTTTAAGCAAGGAGACAAAGCTGACTACCTGTTCTTCGTGGTGGATGGCAAAGTATCTATCCAGTTTGACCCTGAAGACGGTCCCGTCTTAACTGTGTCTGAAGTTAATCAGGGAGGGGTATTCGGTTGGTCATCAGCACTGGGGAGCGCGAGTTACACATCGGCAGCTGTTTGTACCGAATGTGGGCATTTTATTAGAATGGACGGGGAAGAATTGAAAAACCTTTGCCAGGAACATCCTGAAACGGGTATACTAATACTGAACCGCCTGGCAAGTGTTATAGCGCAGCGTCTGCGCGGAACACATGAACAGGTGGTGGCATTGCTTCATCGGGGATTGAATAATACCTGAACTGGAGGGTTTTAAGAATGAAAGAGGTTGAAAAAAACCTTCGAGCCGAACAAATGAACAACCTTATCCAGAGCATCAGCGCCTATATTGAACAATATCATGGAGGTTCAGCTGAGCTGATCTCATTCGAGGGAGATGTAGTTAAGGTAAAACTCGGCGGAGCCTGCACTGGTTGTCCCCTCTCCACTTCAACTCTCAAGGGTTGGGTTCAGGGAACTATTTCCCAATTTTTCCCAGAAGTTTCAGTTGAAGCAGCCGAAGAATAAATCCCTTTTATCAATCAAGGAGAACGTGATTTATGGATACTTTTTATAACGTTACAGAAATAATCGGTACCTTTGTCCAGGTCCTGGGTTTGGTATTATTTGGAATCACCACGGGCTGGTTCACGCTCTATGTTATCAATCAGCCGGATAAGAACTGGCAGCTTCAGAGCATAGTTTACAGTGTGTTTTTGGTTTTTGTTGCTATGTTGAGCCGACATCTCTCTCCGGGCGCATTTGGTGCATTCCTAACCGGAGCTGCGGGAGCGATGATTTATTGGGGCATGATCAAGAACCGCGAAAAACCTGCTAAAAAGAAATAATCTAAAAAAAGAGTTCCGTAATTAGGAACTCTTTTTTTGTTTTTAATGTGTAGGATGCGGGATCCTGAAAGTCAACAAGACACCGCATCCTTATAGTTAAAACCAGCATCCTTCTATTTACAACCCCAGAGTTTGATCCAGCATGCCTGAAACAGCCTGGTATACTGGGGAGGAATCTTCCAGTTCGATCAGCGGTGTTCCACTGATATCAAAATTCATGACATTATCGTCCAGGGGGATTGTTCCCAGAAATGGAACCTCCAGGGTATCTATCAGGTCCTGGAGGGAAGATGGAATCTCGCCAGGAACTCGATTGAGTATAAAGTAGGCATTCTCAACATTGATCTCAAGCTCATCCTTTAAATCCACGATCCTCTTTGCCGCAACTACACCCCGGTGGGTGGGATCACTAATGATGAACAGATGCTTCACGTCCTGGGTGGTTCTTCTGCTGAGGTGTTCCATGCCAGCCTCGTTATCCATCACCACATAGGGATAGTTGTTGCTGAGTTTATCAAGTATATCCCTCAAATTGTGGTTTACGGCGCAGTAACATCCGGGTCCTTCTGAGCGCCCCATGGCTATCAAGTCGAAACGATCACTTTCTATCAGGGATGAACGGATTTCATAATCAAGGTAATCATGTTTTGACATTCCTCCGGCAATACTGCCCCTGGCAGCACCGGCAACATTTTGAGAACTTTGTACCTGTTTTAACATATCTTCCCGGATAGCCCCAACTGTCCAATCCAGATCTACTCCCAGAACCATATTTAAGTTTGCGCTGGGATCAGCGTCTATTGCCAGGATAGGCGAAGATTGTTTCTGGATCAGATATTTGATGATCATGGCTGAGACGGTTGTTTTTCCTGTCCCGCCTTTTCCAGCCAGAGCGATGGTGGTGGTCATATACAGCTTACTCCTTTAACTTATCTTCTGGATAAGGTTCCGTTAATTTTTCTGCGATAGCTTTCGTAGCATTTTTTAATGACGGCACATGATCATATACCGGTATGCCCAGCCGGTCAGCATCCAATACTCTCAGGTCCATGGGTAAAGTGCCCAGCAAAGGCAGCCCCGGAGATTCGGTTTCCAGAAACTTCCTTTCTTCTTCCGTGCGAACTTTATTGCCCACTAACCAGAGACGTTTCAAGCCGATATCTTGAGACAGGTCTTTTATCTGAGCGGCAGTTCCCAGGCTGCGCTGGGTAGGCTCAACAACAATGATCATGGCGTCAACGAAATCAACGGTTGCCCTTCCCAGGTGTTCGACACCGGCGTACATGTCCAGGATCAGAACTTCATCATCCCGGAATAATAAATGCGTGAATAGGGTTTTTAACATAGCACTTTCAGGACATATGCAGCCAGATCCGCCCAGATCAACACTGCCCATCTCCAGCAGTCTTACGTCCCTGTGGGTTACACTGAATCGTTCCGGAATATCATCCACTCGGGGGTTGATCGTAAAAAAACCACCCGATGTGCCGGGTTTAGCGCCGGTCCGCTCTTCAATCAACTCATCCATCTCAGCTATGGGATGCAGTTTAGCACGAAGTTCCGTTGGTAATCCCAGCGCGCCAGCCAGGCAGGGTGAAGGATCCCCGTCGACCGCAAGCACATCTTTTCCCTGATCCGCATAATATTGGGCCAAGAGAGCCGAAAGGGTTGTTTTCCCGACCCCACCTTTACCGCTGATGGCTAATTTCATGTCAAAACTCCTAAATGTCCCAGATTCTGTTACCTGGTTAACTGTATTCTGAGGTAAGTTTTCCTGTCAGCATGCTTCCCAGGATGGCACACCCGTCAGTGGGTAAATGATATTCAGCAATGTCTTCAAAAAGTATTTTATAGGATGGGGGAAATTCATCATCCCCTTTCCAGTACACGGCCAGGAGGGCAATTCTGGGAAGGATCTGAAAGCGAAAGGCGCCATCACCAAAACTGGTTTTTTCTCCGTGTAATTCACGGCACCTGTTTTCAAAGCCCTCATAATCCATCTCAAAATACTGGAGGAGTTTTTTGGATGTGTAGCCCTGAAAGGCAGCATTGTAAAACTGGCCATCCGCTAATTCTGAAAAAGAAACCCATTTTCCGGCAGGGGAGGAATTTTTGGAAGAGCTGTAGTAGTACAGGATCATTGCCTGGTGAATAGCTGGTAATGGCTGACCGGATTCCAGGTCCCTGGCTATATAATCTTTGCTGGAAAGAAGGACAGAATTTCCCCAGTAAAGGAACTCAAAAGCTGAGCCGTCATCCACCTCCCGAGATCGGGTTCCGGTCAGATCGGCCAGGAGGTTTGTATCAATTGACATGACTTCTGCCCTGAGCTCATCCGCTCTTCGCTCAAGAGGAGATGGATCTTCATTCATGATGAATTCGGTCATGCATTCATTTCCTCAGATATGAGCTGCTGAACTGCACTTCGTAACGCACCGGGTTTGAATCCAAAGGGACCCAATCCCCCGGCATAAGCCACAATCCCACCCTCGTTTATCAAATATAAACGCGTGGGCCAGGCTGCGTAGGCTTTATTAACACCATCATCCATCTCGTCCACATAGGTCTTAACCCCATATTGGAGCGATTGTTCACAGTCGACGGCAGCCTGCCTGCGGTCCTGGATGGTTTTTGGATCATAGATGCTCCAGGAAACTTTGGACCCGGAAAGCCTTAATAGAAAATTCATAAATCCTTTGCCAAACCACCAGCCGTCCACCGCATGGGCTTCCCGGATATAAACTTTAATAAACTTGACCTGCTCATTGAATTCTTGGTAGATGTTACGAAGACTCACGGTCCCATTGACATAAGGGGGTCAGGTGAAACTTCCAAAGATCAAAACAACTGGCATTTGCCCCTGGAAATCACTTAATCTGATCGGGTTTTCTCCCTGGATGTCTCGAAGTTCAAAATTAGGGGCTTTATCTCCAACCTTGGGGGCCAGAGCGTCATACTGCTTCTGCCAGGCTGTGGCATCCCGTCGATTTTTGATTGTGTTCATAAATAATCCTCCAGGATAAATACCTGGTAAAAACCTATCATACCATGACCATTACACCCATAAAAATAATCACATCCACATATCATAAATTTCTTATACATCCTTTGAATTGATTCGGAATAGAGGGTGAAAATGGTCAATCTTTCTCTTGACCATTTTTTTAATGGATGTTAGACTAAACTCCGTTTGACCAAGTAAAGCGAGGATTTATGAACATGCTGAATGTGAAAAAAGGATTTTCCTGCGAATACGCAGATTTATCTGGGAGGTTTCCCATCGCTTAAGCTTGTTATAGATTGACATGCCTGAAGCTTCGGGAGATTATTCAGCCCCGGGGCTTTTTTTATTCTGAATCAGAATAGGTCCCGGGGTAAACCGCGGCCTGTTTTTCATTAAGGCAGCATCAAAACTGGCATTACGAGGATTAATAATGTTGTTCAGTAACTCCATCAAAAGAGCAGGATCGATATACAGGGAATACCCCCAGCAGTTTTGGATCGTTGTTGGATCCAACTTCATTGACCGGGTTGGCGGAGCATTGATATTTCCTTTTTTCGCGTTCTACATCACAAAAAAATTCCAGGTAGGCATGACGGAAGTTGGTCTGTTGTTCGCTTAGTTCTCAATCATCGATATGTTTGGAAATATGATCGGCGGTGCTTTAACAGATTACCTGGGCAGAAAAGGCATGATCATCATGGGACTGATTGTCAGCGCCCTGACCAGCCTTACTATGGGTTTTGTCCAACAGCTGGAATGGTTTTATGTCATGGGGGCGATCTCTGGTTTGTTTGCTACTGCCGCTGGACCAGCTCACGAAGCCATGTTAATAGATATCCTTCCTGAAAAGAAGAGATCCGAAGGCTTTGGTGTCATGCGGGTAGCAATGAATCTTTCTATTGCCATTGGACCGGCGATCGGTGGTTTTATCGCTTCCTATTCCTACTTGATCCTGTTCATCGCTGATACAGTGACAAGCTTGATCACGGCACTGATCGTCTATCTGCGGGACGTGCATGGGATTCCTGAATCGGGTTACGGCTGGTTGATGACATTGAACGCCGGCATGGTGGTCCTGTTCCAATTTATGGACACCAGGAAAATTTCCAGGCATCCACCCATGCTTATTATGGCATTAGGATCGCTATTATATGTGATTGGATTTGGCATGTATGGCTTTGTGTCTGCCTACCTGATGTTTATGGTGGCGATGGCGATCATTACCATAGGAGAGATGGTCATTATCCCGGTTGCCCAGGCTTATGTGGGGGAGGCTGCCCCGGAGGATATGCGGGGACGCTACTCGGGTGTGATGGGATTTTCGTGGATGATCCCCTGGATGATCGGACCATTGCTGGCAGGCCTGATCATGGATAACGGGGATCCAAATTGGGTTTGGTACAGAAGCGCCATACTGGGTCTGATTGCTACCCTGGGATTTTTGTGGCTCAGGAAAAGCCACGACAA
>CAYUXO010000068.1:0-7688 GCA_964448865.1 uncultured Anaerolineales bacterium | reverse complement strand
ACCAATCCGCCGGTCCATCCCTATGTCTGGTTTTCTGTTGATCCAGATCTGGAGAATTTGGGACTAGAAGATTATCTGTTAGACTGGGGGCAAGAGAGAGCTCTCCAAGTCCTTGACCGGGTTGATCCTGAACTTCGGGTATCCATCCGATCATATTCCAATCACAACGTCGAATCTTCAAGTAAAGCCAAACTGGCGGCTGGTATGAAATATATCCGGCACGATTTTCGGATGCGGATCGAGATGGCTGACCCGCCTGCCGCACCGGTTTGGCCAGACGGTATCACGATGCGCTTGTATAACCCTGACCAGGATGCAAGGACGGTCTATGAAGTGGATGAAGAAGTATTTCAGGATCATTTTGGATTCGTAAAAGAAGATCCAGAAGAAGGATTTGAAAAGTTCATGCATCATATGGCTGGAGACGATTCTTACGATCCTTCTCTGTGGTTCCTGGCTGCGGCAGGAGAGGAAGTGGTCGGAATTTGCATTTGCCGCCGCTACGGAAACGAGGAGAGGGAAGCTGGTTATGTCTCAAGCCTGGGCGTAAAACGCGCCTGGAGGCGTCAGGGAATAGCCCTGGCATTGCTGCAGCAGTCTTTTGGTGAGTATTACAAACGCGGAAAAACCAAAGTCGACCTGGGTGTTGACGCTGAATCCCTTACCGGGGCTACGGACCTTTATAAAAAAGCGGACATGTTTATCTTGCGCCAGTATGATATGTATGAAAAAGAACTGCGGCCGGGAAAAGAGGTAAGTGTCACCGGACTGGAAACATCAGAAGAGTAAATGAAGGCTAATAAGGATCCCATATGATAAAAACTGTGATATTCGACTTTGGCGGAGTGCTGGTACGGACCGATAACAGTGAACCGCGAACAAAATTGGCTGAAAAATTCGGAATGAGCTATGAAGAACTCAGTGCCCTGGTTTATGGCTGCGAAAGCGCCGAAATGGCAACCCGGGGTGAAATAACTGCTGCGGAGCATAAAGAAACTGTCTTAAGAGAACTGGGTCTGCCGCCGGGAACTTTTCCCGAGTTCGGAGATGAATTCTGGGCGGGAGACTCGTTGGACAAGCAGCTGGTGGATTTTATCAAAAGCCTGCGGGGAGATTATAAAACTGTTTTGTTGAGCAATGCCTGGGATGACTTGAGGGATATGCTGATCAACCAGTGGGAAATCGATTCTATTTTTGATCATATTTTCATCTCAGCGGAACTTAAGATGTGTAAACCTGACCCGGAAATATACCAGAAGGTGATCGTATCTCTCGGTCAGGATCCGGCAGAGCTGATATTTATCGATGATTTTTCTGAAAATATAGTCGCGGCCCGCAAAGCTGGCATCAATGCGGTCCAATTTAATAATAGAGACCAAGCTCTGGCTGAGTTGGCGGAATATCTTGATATTGAGCTGTAAAGTTAAATAACTACATTATAAAGACAATATTAACTATGATTGGGAAATTATTTTTTTCGATTCAATACTGGCTAAATAAACCACCCTGGGACACCAGGATCACTCCCCCGGAAGTTTACGAATTCCTTAATGACCATCCTCCCGGAAACGCGCTGGATCTGGGCTGTGGCACGGGGACAAACGCTCTGACCCTGGCCAGTAAGGGCTGGCAGACAATAGGAGTGGATTATATTCCCAAAGCCATCAGGACCGCCCACAGAAAAGCAAAACATATGGGGTTCGGGGAAGCCCTTCATTTTCAAGTCGCTGATGCCCTGACCTATCAACCCCAGGGTGGATTATTTGACCTGGTTCTCGATATAGGATGTTTTCACAGCTTTAGAGGAGAAGATGTGGAGCGATATGCCAGGAACATTTCCCGTTTGTTGGCGCCCGGGGGAAGCCTGCTCTTGTATGTGCATTTGAATCTAACCCCCGGACCTGGTCATGGAGCAAGTGAATCAGAACTGGAAGAATTGAAAAAATATCTCACTCTGGTCAAACGCCAGGATGGACAGGAATCCTCGAGACCATCAGCCTGGCTTGAGTATGAGAAGTAGGCTTAGTCTTAACTGTCATTGCGAGACAACCGCAGGTTGTCGTGGCAATCTTCTGTTATCTATAACGGTCTAGCAGGAGTGCCTGTCTTGGGCCCTTCGGCTACGCCTGCCCTGAGTGCAATTGAAGGGCTCTGAGAGTTGAGCTCCATATTTGATCCCAAAACACTCAACTCATTGAGCGGAACGAGGCAAAGCCGAGAGCAGTCGAAATGGGGAGTAGACTGAAATCCTCTCTTCGACTCCGTTCAGGACTCCTCGCGATGACAACTAGTAAACCTGTGATTTGAAAATCGATTTGATCTGAGTCTTAAATTTCCCCGCATCCACCTCTGTCAACAGATCTCTCCTCGTTTCCTGATCCAAATTATAAGGTTTCAAATACCCGGCTGTAAACTTCCTAAACAGAACCAATCCGTTTTCTGACCCATAAAATGACAGCGAGCGCTCTAGATGCTCTAATAACGTCTCTTTAACTCTGTCAGGGGGAATATTTTCTCTGTCAAGGCCAGAAAAAATCCAGGGATTTTCAACAGCAGCCCGTCCAATCATCACCCCATCACAGCCCGTGGCATTTTTCATGGTCTGGATATCATTAGTGTTGAGGATTCCCCCATTGCCCAGCACGGGAATACTTAATGTCTCTTTGATCTCTGCCAGCGCGGTGAGGTCAGGCATCCCCTGGTGTCCCTGTTCTTTGGAGCGGGCGTGAACAGCCACCAGCGAGCCCCCATATTCTTCGACGATCCGGGCCAGAAGCAATCCGTTTTGGCAGTCCTGCCATCCTAAGCGGATTTTGGCAGTGACCGGAACCTCCAGGGAGGATTTCAGGGATTTCATGATCCGGGCAACTTTCTTGGGGGTCCGCATTAATCCGGCACCGGCGCCCCTACCGGCGATGGATCGATTGGGGCAGCCCATGTTGATATCAATTGCATCTGGCTCTTCCTCCTGCAGCTGCAGGGCTGCCTCCACGATGGTCTCTGGATCGTTCCCATAGATTTGAATAAATACTGGCCGTTCTGATTCTGTGAAATGGATTTTTTCCTTGATGTAATGGGGGCGCTGCAGGACATCTTCAGCTTTTACGAATTCTGTATAGCTGATTGCAGAGCCAAGTTCCCGGCAGAGGGAGCGAAAGGGCCAGCTGGTATAGCCGTCCATGGGAGCCAGAACCAGGTCGCCAGTGATCTCCAGATCACCCATTTTAAAATTGGACGGGTTGCCACTCATGTTTATTTTTTAACCAGAGCTTCTTTTAATGCTTGGCTCAAAGAACGGACCTCAATGACCTGAAGCTCTTTTGGCCAGCTGATACCCCCGCTCCTCAGGCGTTTGGGCATGATCGCTGTTTTGAAACCAAGCTTGGCAGCTTCACCAAGGCGCTCGGACATCCGGCTGGCCATCCTTAATTCTCCGGAAAGGCCGATCTCACCAATTAAAATGGAATCTGCTTTGACAGGGACATCGCGCATGGAGCTGGCAATAGCTGTGGCCACAGCCAGGTCAGCAGCAGGTTCGCTTATTTTCAATCCTCCCACAACATTCACAAATACATCCTGATCGATCAGGGAAATCCCTGCTCGCCTGGTTAAAACCGCGGTTATTAATAACAGCCGGTTAAATTCAATTCCGTTGGGGGTGCGGCGGGGATTGCCGAAAGTTGTGGTATTGGTTAAACCCTGAATTTCCACCAGGATCGGACGGGTTCCTTCCATGGTGACCACGATGGCCGATCCGGGAGTGTTGACCATGCGTTCTGCAAGAAATGCTTCTGATGGATTGGAGATCTCAATCATGCCATTCTCGCGCATTTCGAAGACGCCTACTTCAGAGGTTGGTCCATAGCGATTCTTAACAGAGCGCAGAAGTCTATAAGCCTGGTAGCGATCGCCCTCCAGAAAAAGGACGGTATCAACAATATGCTCTAGAACCCTGGGCCCGGCTATAGTTCCTTCTTTGGTGACGTGGCCAATTAAAAAGACGCTGGTTCCAGTTCTCTTGGCGTATTCCCTTAAATGGGAGGCGCATTCCCGGACCTGGGAAACAGATCCTGCAGAAGAATCCATCCGCGGTAAATAGCTGGTTTGAATGGAGTCAATAATCAGTAGGTTTGGTTCGAGTTCTTCAGTATGATCCAGGATCAAGTCCAGGTTGGTTTCGGTGACAAGTAATAGATTTCCGGGTAAATCAAGTGAGTTGCCATCCTGGTCCCGGTGCAGTCTGTCGGCCCGCATTTTGATCTGCCTTTCTGACTCCTCCCCGGATACATACAAAATTTTGATCTTTTCTGCCAGTTCAAGGGCAACTTGCAATAGGAGGGTTGACTTGCCAATTCCGGGATCTCCACCTATAAGATTTATTGATCCTGGTACAAGCCCGCCTCCCAGTACCCGGGAAAACTCTTGGTGCTTTGAGATAATTCTTGAGTTCTGATCTGAATCGATATCTTTAATGGATCGCGGCACAGATGTTGCAGTATAACGGGAGGATGGGGCAGATCCAGCAGAGGAACTTTTTTCAATTCGCTCTTCCGCCATGGTGTCCCAGTTTCCGCAGTTCGGGCACCGGCCCAGGTATCGCGGATTTGTATAGCCGCAATCCTGGCAAATGTATTGTGCATATGATTTAGCCATGCATCCATTATAAACCGTTTAGCTCGGAGGTCCGCCCCGTTGGTTCGTTGAAGATTATTTTCGAGACTGCTCTAGCAAAATATGAAATATTGGTTATAATACAAATAGAACAAATGTTCTATTCTCTATCATTGATATACCTTTTATGATTGCGAGGATCACATTGGAAGGGAGATCTTAATGGATATAGGCATGTTATGGTTTGATAATGATCAAAAGACAAGTATCCCCAACAAGGTTGAACGGGCTGCCCAGTATTATCAGAAGAAATACGGGGTGAATCCAGACATCTGTTATGTTCATCCTAAAATGGTCAAGGGGGAGGATAGCTCCAAAAAGGAAACCAAAAAAGACCCAATTAAAATTGGTAATATCCTTTTATTAATTAATGAAATGGTCCTTCCAGACCACTTTTGGATTGGGATCAAGACGGCAAAAGATCGGATCAGTTAGGGTGTGTGATGTAAATTTCCCAACTGCCCCAGTAAGAATCCTCGGATTCAGTTTGGCAGGTGGGCATCTCAATATCTGTGATAATTAGCCCGCTTTCCGGAATTTCCAATTGATAAGTCAATCCGGGTTCTGCTGAAAAATCAGCATACCCTAAACCTAATTCTGGTTTTAATCCTGTATAGAATACTTCTGTGGGATCCGTCCCCAGCGATATTTCCAGGGTTACCCCAGGAATTCCCTCTCCAGAACCATCTGTAGCAATCACCTGGATTAGTGATTCCCCCAGAGTCGGGTCACAGATCGGAGATGAATCCTGCAGTATGAACGGGGGAGAATCCGTTGGGGATGGTGTCGGCGAACTTATAACCCCGTTGGTGGGTGATGGTGTGGAGTCATCTGTATTTTGATCGGTATTACCATTAGAACCGTTTGTATTTTCCGGTACCGGAGTGCTGGTAGGCTGAGGCATTGTCGGCACAGGTTTATTTGCGGTTTGTAAAACAGATGATAAGTTTGCCAGGATCAATGCCATTTCGTTATCTTCGCTTTCAGCCAGGAATCGTTGGGCCTGGGCAGCCAGGGCCAGGGCAGGTTCTTGATCTCCGATTAGCTCCAACCTGGCTTCTGCACGCGGCAGATTGATATTTGCTCTGTACGCTCGAGAAATCAACGAGCGGTATATATCCTTGTAGTCATCCCGTAAAAGATTAGGGTGAGTATCAACCTGGGAGATCGGTGAGATCACCCAGGAATACACTATCCCAAGAACCAATCCCAGGAAAAGTCCTGTCAGTAAATACCAGTTACCGCGGTTTTGATCCATGGGATTAATTTATCTCCTTCAGGGCATTAAGGAGATCTCTTAATAAAAACATATCTGGCAGGGTATATTCAGCTTGAGATGCAAACTTTAAGGCATTTTCGACGCTAACCAGTGGTGACGAATCTTCTAACAAGGTTAAGCGATTCATCGCCCATTCTAGATTTTTTTCATGATGATAAACTTCAGCAACCATCAACGCATAATCTGTTTTATAGTCAATCCTTAAGCTTTCAAGGGTTGTATCTTGATAACTGACCGGGTTGATGACCCAGCCATACAATAGCCCCAAGCCTAACCCAATGACCAATACTAGAAGAAATAGTGACCAGCGTGACATATTTTGCCTTTTCTGAATTCGCCTTCCTAAATTGTGCCACATGGGGAGGAAACGGGCAAGCCTTCAAGGCAATAAATCTTGAAAATTGTCCCTGGAATGACTGATTTCAGGGGCTGTTAAGGAATTATTAGAACAGAACCGGTTTTCTTGACGACCATCAGAGCTGATGATATAGTAACCGCGGAGGTTGTCCGATATGGAAAATAACCACTCTGTGCCTGAACCTGATCTATCATCCCAACCTGAAAAATCAGGTTTGTGGGACTGGTTCAAGCAATTTGGGGCAGGTTTATTGAAGGGGGAAAATGGCCGCCGGATTTTAACCATCGCCGCCGTTGTTTTATTGGTTGTAGTTGTAGTAGTAGGGATACGAGTCTTTTATCCCGGATCTGATTCCCCGGGGGAGTTCCTGCCGTTATTGGGGGGGGGTACTGAAACTGCTGGGTGGAACGAGGATCAACCGGGTTTTGACAGTTCTCTGGAAATGCCCAGTTTTGTTGAAGATCACTCTGCCCTGACGAAAGGAATTCATCGGGCAGCGGTTATTCATACAACGATCCCCACCAGGTCACGGGTGGATGTAATTACTCACGTTGTCGAACAAGGGGATTCGTTATTTGCCATCGCGGAAACTTATGGATTAAAACCTGAAACCATATTATGGGGAAACTTTGATACATTAGCTGATAATCCCCATACTCTCCAGCCCGGTCAGGAACTGCAAATCCTTCCTGTTAATGGTACCTATCATCAATGGCGTGAAGGTGAAAGCCTGTTAAAAGTCGCCGATTATTATGGTGTTGACCCCCTTGAAATTGTCCAATATCCAGGCAACAGGATCGATATTTTCGATTTTGACCTGGATAATCCTTCGTTTAAAGCCGGACAGATGTTGATTGTTCCGGGTGGCGAACGGGAACTGGTAGATTATGGACCTCCTGCAATAACGCGAGATAATCCCGCTATTGCTGCAACCTATGGACCGGGCCATTGCGGCACTATATATACTGGATCTGTTGGTGTGGGTGTGTTTATCTGGCCTACAACAGAACGCTGGATCACAGGATATGATTACGCTCCTGGTGCCAATCATCCGGCGATCGATATTGCCGGAAATATCGGGAACCCAGTTTGGGCGTCAGATAATGGAGTAATTGTATATGCTGGATGGAGTAACTACGGTTATGGCAACCTGATAGTTATTGACCATGGTAACGGATGGCAAACTCTCTATGCCCACTTAAACTCGATCCATGTTGGCTGTGGCCAAAGCGTTAATCAGGGTCAAGGCATCGGCGGTCTGGGAAGTACTGGAAATTCATCCGGCGCCCACCTGCATTTTGAGATGATTTATGTGGGGAGCAAGGTCAATCCCTGGAATTTCCTCCAGTAAATTTTATTAGAAAGACAACCCTTCAGAAG
>CAYUXO010000067.1:0-14233 GCA_964448865.1 uncultured Anaerolineales bacterium | reverse complement strand
CCTATATCGTTATCGCTGGTGCCATTATTCTCATTGTGGGTTTGTATTTTGCCATCCGAAGTATACTGATACTTCGGATTTATGGATTAGCCCGCTCCTGGATCGTTCTCACTGTATTAATTGCCTTTTTCTTCTTTGGTTACACCTTCACGGCATTGATGTTCCTGGGAATTGAGCTGGTGCCTTCAGTTACCCTGGAGGGTATAGTCACAGCAGTTTTCTTCTTTGGGGCGATCTTTGTGTTGACCCTGGCTTATCTTAACCGAAATCTATTTTCCGACATTTTTGGTCAGGGACTCAGTGATAACAAAGCCTATAGCCTGTTTGCAGAACATGTGGGTATGCCAACCCGTAAGGTGATGGCCATGACCCGGGAAGATTACTCAGTTGCCTGTGAGATCTGCGGGGAAGATGTGGGTTATTCTATTCCTGATCTGGTCAGGACCCATCCTCGTATCGAAAGAGGTGTTGTGGTTGAGAGAGCTATGGGGGGCGTTAATTATCGGTTTTACGTTCGACATTATTGCGGAAAGGAGTTAAGGGAGATACCGGTGAGACACGATGGTCAATTTGAATACCGTTCCCATCGACCTTCCCGACCTGTATGAAAGCAACTACTGTTGAACGACTTACTGGTTTTGTTATGTTGGTTGGAAATGGCGCGGTTGGAAAGACAACTGTCGCCAGGGTTTTGGACTTATTCAACAATGGGGAAATTCCGACAACTGGTGTCCTGAAATCCATCAAAAAGACCAATAACATGGAGTTTGAATTTATCACTACCCAGCAGGTGATCGGAAATACCCATTATTCCGTCACCATGCAATTTCTGGTACCTCCGGGCCAGAAACAAGGCGAGGGTGATCCGTCCGGCAGGTCCTTTGAGGAAGTCATTGATATTTTCCGTCCCACTATTCATCGTCTGGATGTGGTCTTGTTTACTTATGATATGATAACCCGGGAAAGTTTCCATGACCTGGTGTATTGGATCGATGGGGTGGGAGATCTGCTGAACGACGCCACCCATTTTATCCTGTTGGGCACCCATCTTGATCGGGAAGGAGAGTTGGAGGTTACCCCGGAAGATATCACGGAAGGGCTGGAATATCTTGCCAGAGAATTGAAAAATATGCGCCCGTCCTGGAAGGGTAAATTTGCGCACCTGGAAGTATCCAACCTTACCGGACAGAATTTGGAATCTTTGCTTTTCTACACTGCCGGAAGTATAGTTAGCTCCAGAAAGATGGTGCCTTAACGTCAATCCTCAACTATTGATCATTCAGATTAACCGTCAACCCTTGTTGGCGGTTTTTATTTTTTTAGTTATTGAGTCTGATATAAATTCATAAGTAAGATATCTCGTTCACGACACGTCTGAGCTGATGTATTTAGGAAAGGAACCACCATGACAAAAGAATCAATAACCCGCCGCGACTTTTTGGGTCTGGCCCAAATTGGCGGCGTATCATTGTTATTAAGTGCCTGTGCCCCCAAGAAGTTGCAGCTCCCTTTACCGACTCCTGCCGGATTTCCCGAAGGGGAATCCCCTGATATTGAACTATCTCTAACTGCCATTCCTGACAGAGTTCAGATCCTGCCCGGTAATAAAACAACGGTTTGGAGATATCAAGGAAAAGTGATGTCAGGACCTTCCGCAGCACTGCAGGAAATTCCTAATTCGTACCTGGGTCCGATTATTCATGTGTACAAGGGCCAAAGGATCAGAATTCATTTTCACAATCAGCTGCCTGAACCTTCAATAGTGCACTGGCATGGCTTACATGTTCCACCGGCTGCCGATGGACATCCGCGTCTGGTAATTGATCCCGGTGAAACCTACCAATACGACTTCACGGTAATGGACCGGGCTGGAACCTATTGGTATCATCCCCATCCTCATGGCCGTACTGGAGGCCAGGTTTATGCCGGATTGGCTGGTTTGTTTATTATTCATGACCAGGATGAGGATTTGATTGATTTGCCGTCTGGTGAATATGATATACCCTTGGTGATCCAGGATCGTATATTTGATTCTGAGAATCAATTGGTCTACGGCAGCAGGGGCATGATGGATCAGATGATGGGGTTTTTAGGTGACAGGATACTGATCAACGGACAACCCGATTTCTATCTCCAGGTAAAGTCTCAACCATATCGCCTGCGTTTGTTAAACGGGTCCAATTCACGCATTTACAAATTGGCCTGGGATGATGGTTCACCGCTGATGGTTATTGGTACCGATGGGGGATTACTGGAAAAACCCGTGGAAAAAGAATTTATTACCCTTGCACCGGCCCAGCGAATAGAGATTTGGGAGGATTTCGGCCAGGGTGGATCTGGCAGCAGTAAAAACCTGATCAATTTACCCTTTGATGGATATGGGGGCCAGGTAACTTATTCAGTGGCAAAGGTAACAGTCGTTAAGTCAGATTCTTCAGGCACTCCATTGCCCGATACTTTATCTGTCCACAAGATGCATGACATAAAAGATGCCGTTAATCATTTGTCTCCCCGCTCTTTTCAGCTGGCTATAGCATCGGGGATGGTTTGGACCTTGAATGGACGAACATTTGAGATGGAAGAGGTCGCGCCGAACGAAATTGTGAAACTCAACGATCTGGAAGTGTGGGAATTCGAAAATCTGCCAGGGGGCGGCATGGGTATGATGGGAGGAATGTCTTTACCTCATCCTATCCACCTGCATGCATTACAGTTTCAGGTTATCGAACGAATAACTGCACCTTCCACTCAGGAAGGCTGGCAATCCCTCAGTGATGGACTTGTCGATGAAGGTTGGCATGATACTGTCCTGGTCTTTCCGGGAGAGAAAGTGAAGATCCTGGCCAAGTTTGAAGATTTTACGGGTTTATATCTTTATCACTGCCATAACCTGGAACATGAGGATATGGGCATGATGCGTAATTATCTTGTTGAAGCATAATAAGGTAGAATAATCAAATTGGTTTTATAAATGTCCATGGATAAAATGATTCCAGGGATATTTACGGGGATGATTTATGAATGGAAATTGGACAGCAGATAATATACCCGGATTGGATGGTAAAACCGTCATCATCACCGGTGCAAACAGCGGATTAGGGTACGAAGCCGCCCGGGAATTTGCCCGCAATGGTGCAGAGGTGATATTTGCCAGCCGGGACCAGGACAAAGCGGAAGCTGCCATTATTCAAATCAGGGAAGAATTGCCGGATGCTGAACTTGTTTTTATAGAAATTGATCTAGCCAGCATAAAATCAATCAGGAAATTCGCTGAAGAATTCAATTCCAGATCCAAACGCCTGGATATTTTGCTGAACAATGCCGGGATCATGCTGGTCCCCTATGGCAAAACAGAAGATGGTTTTGAAAATACCCTTGGCATCAACCACCTGGGTCATTTTGTTTTAACTGGCCTGTTGATTGACAAGTTAATCAAAACTCCAGGCGCCCGGATTGTGAACGTCAGCAGCAACGCCCATTATGGTGGAGAGATAGATTTTTCCAATTTTATGTACGAGAACGGAAAAGGATACACGCCTATGGGAGCCTACGGCCGCTCCAAGTTGGCTAATTTGCTGTTCACTTATGAACTTCAGCGCCGTTTTGATAAGAAGGATTTGGATATCATAGCCCTGGCTGCCCATCCCGGCATATCTGCAACTGGATTAGCTGATCATTTCTTGAAACATCGGATGACCTGGCTCATTAGAATGGTAATGAAATTATTATTTCAAAGTTCAGCCATGGGAGCTTTGCCCAGCTTAAGGGCCGCTGTCGATCAGGAAGCAAAGGGAGGGCAGTACTATGGACCGGATGGGGTGGGAGAAAAGTCAGGATATCCAATCGTGGTGGATTCAAATGAACCATCTAAGAACCTGGAGTATGCTCAAAAATTGTGGCAGATCTCCCAGGAGCTGACAGGCGTTCGATATCTCGAATGATCAAATCATTGTTATTATTGACTCCCGGAGCTTTTAAAGCTCCGGGAGTCTTATTTACGCAAATGGTTATTTAATCTGTCGGATTGACAAGGATCCGGGCTGAAATTTCCCTACCCAGGACGATCTCACTACCATCTAGCTCCACTGTATAAGGCCCGTTATAGGGTGCCTCATCAATGATTTTAAGGACCGTACCCGGGTATATCCCCCTTTCTTCGAGATATTCACACAAAGGTAATTCTGGCTGCTCAATTCTGATAACCTCTACTTCCACTTCACAGCTGATTTCGTTTAATGGAAAGGCCGGAATTTCTTCAACCTGACCATTTGCATTTGGAATGGGATGCCCGTGAACACATATTGTCGGGTGTTCCAGGTATTCAGCTAGAGCTTCAGTCACAGCCGCGTCCGTGGCATGTTCCAATCGACAGGAAATATCGTAAACCTGGGACCAGGGAATTTTCAGATGATCTGCCAGGAACCGGCCCCATAGACGCTGTCGCCTGACCAGGATCAAGGCCCGCTTTAAACCGCTTTTGGAAAGTTTAACGCCTTTGTAGGGAGTATGATTGATCAATCCCTGGCTTTCCAGGCGTTTGACCATTTCTGTGGCTGAGACCGGTGAGACACCTACCCTTTTAGCCAGGTGTGAAACGGCTACCAGCTCTCCTTCGTCTGCCAGCTCATAAATAGATTTGAGATACATCTCTCTGCTTTCTGACTCAGGCATTTTTTCCTCTCCAGGGCGGATGTTCTTCTGGATACATTATACAATCAAAAGAGACAAAATTTTATGGTTTACCTTAAAAACAATTTTATGAGCCCTTTTTAGTTATGTGAAGCTTGGCACACGAGATATATTATGGTATACCTTATAATTAATTATAAGACAACTTTGGAATAAAGGAAGAGATAACAGGGTAGACGGATTTTATGGCTGTTATTACTTTAGATAAATTAGTCCCGGGAGAATCGGCCAGGATCAAAAAAATTGGTGGGCGAGGGCCTATTCGGCGGCGGCTGGTGGATATGGGTTTGACCAGTGGGGCATTGATAGAGATGATCAAAGTCTCCCCTTTGGGCGATCCTGTTGAATATCGAGTGAGGGGTTATCACCTTACTCTGCGAATGTCTGAAGCTAAAACAATTCAAGTGGAACTTATTGGGGAGTCGATCCCGCTGAGAGAGGCGGAACCAGTTTCTGGATTGACCCTGCCCCTCGTGAGGTGTGAATCTGGACAGACTGTTGTGGTTATCCAAACCCGGGGTGGAAAAAAATTAAGGGGAAGGTTTAGAGATCTAGGCCTCGATCCCGGTGTTAACCTTCGAGTGATAAGAAATGATTTTCCCGGTCCCTTGATCCTTGCCCTTGACGACGAGAGCAGGTTGGCCTTAGGCAAAGGCATGGCCAGGCACATTTTTGTTAAACCTTTCTAATCAAAATAAGGAGCAGAATATTTGCATGACCAAGACTATCGCCCTGGCAGGCAACCCCAATGTTGGTAAAAGCACCCTTTTTAACGTTCTGACCGGCTCCCGGCAGCATGTCGGCAACTGGCCCGGAAAAACCGTTGAGAAGAAAGAGGGACGACTCAAAATCAACCAGGAAGAGATCCTGGTGGTGGACCTGCCGGGAACCTACAGCCTGACGGCCTATTCCATAGAAGAGATCATTGCCCGTGATTTTATCGTCAATGAGAAACCCACCGCCGTGGTTGCAGTTGTAAATGCCGCAAATCTGGACCGGAATCTTTATCTGGTTGCTCAGTTAATTGAGTTGAATATCCCGGTTATTGTTGCCTTAAATATGACAGATGTCGCCAGGAGGCGAGGATTAACCATCTCATTGAAAGGTTTATCAGAACGCCTGGGTGGGATACCGGTTGTGGAAACTGTGGGCACAACCAGCGAAGGTGTTAAGGATCTAATTGACGCGATCACAATGGTTTTAGAATATCCTCATACCGGAAACATCCAAACCAGCTTCAGTGGGATTCTGAAAAAGGAAATTGAGGACTTGCAGGTTGAAATTGAGGGGCATGATCTGGTGAGGGAATCTTACCGATCGCGTTGGCTGGCAACCAAATTGCTTGAAAATGACCAGGACCTGGTTAATAAACTGCAATCTCTGGGAGCGTTGGATCTATTGAAGGCGGCCCGGAATGCCCGGGATAGAATTGAAATTAACACTGGAGAAGACCCTGAGATACTGATTGCTGATCAGCGCTACCAGTTTGTGGATAAGGTTATAGATTCCGTCATGGAGCGCCCCGGGGAAACTGTCATCACTCGTTCAGAAAAAATTGACGATATAGTAACCCACCGGATCTGGGGTTTGCCTATCTTTTTTCTCCTGATGTGGTTTGTATTCCAATTTACATCCAGTGTCAGTGGCCCATTCCTGGACTGGGTGGATGTGTTTATTAACCAATTTATTTATAAATGGGCAGGGATCGCCCTGGATGCGCTGGGATTGGGAGGAAGCTGGATCTATTCCTTGATCACTGAGGGAATTATAGCTGGAGTGGGCGGTGTGCTGGTATTCATTCCGGTGCTGCTCTTCCTTTACCTGGCATTGGCAGTCCTGGAGGATTCGGGTTATATGGCCAGAGCGGCGTTTGTAATGGACCGGGTCATGCGCTGGATGGGTTTACATGGCAAGAGCTTTTTACCGATGATCGTTGGTTTTGGCTGTACTGTACCGGCTGTTTATGCCACCAGGACCCTGGCGAACGAAAAAGACCGCAAGTTGACCGCTTTCCTGGCTACTTTCATGAGCTGCGGCGCCCGGCTGCCAGTTTACGTGGTCTTCGGCGCAGCCTTCTTTGGTGTTACCTCAGGAAACCTGGTTTTTGGTATGTATGCCCTGGGCATTTTTGTAGCCCTGGCGACTGGGTTTGTGATGAAGAGAACTGTTTATAAAAGCCAGCCACCAGCGCCCTTTGTGATGGAGCTGCCCCCTTATCGTATGCCACGCCCAAAGGATGTCTGGAACCAGATGTGGGAGCGCACTCGGGGCTTCCTGGTGAAATCAGGGACAGTGATCCTGGGTGTTTCGGTTGCTCTGTGGTTGTTAATGGCTATTCCTGCTCACCCTGATACTGGCCCCTTTAACCAGGTCAAGGCTGGTGACAGCCTATTTGGACGAATCAGCGGCTTGATTGCCCCCGCATTTAAACCAGCAGGTTTTGGTACCTGGCAGGCAACTGGTTCTTTAATGACCGGCATTTTAGCAAAAGAAGTTATCATCAGTACCATGAGCCAGATCTATGCGGCGGAGAGCCATCTGAACCAGGAATTGCCTGCTACCTTTTGGGAAGACCTGGTTTCAGTGGGAGTGGATTTCAGCCGGGCCGCCCTGCTGACAGTTCAAGAAACAATCAATATTCTGCCGCGTATCATTAACCTGGTTCCGCTGGTGAATATTGGCGCAGTGAATTTCTTCCCGGGTGATGGAGATATAGCTGATACAACACGGCTGGAAAGTGCCCTGGTCAACTCCTACGAAGTTTCTTCCGGTTCAAAAGCAGCAGCCCCGATTGCCGCTGTTGCCTTTAATGTGTTTGTGTTGTTATATGTGCCTTGTGTTTCAGCGGTATCGGCTATGCGCCATGAATTTGGCACCCGCTGGATGTGGGCTCAAATCGGTTACACACTGGTTCTGGCCTGGGCTGCTGCTGTGCTTGTCTTCCAAATTGGAATAAACTTCTATATTTGAAAATCATTTTCCTATGTCAATCACTCCATTGCGGCAGGTACTGAACTATTTTGAAAATTCCAGGGGTGGGATATCTGTCAATACGATAGCCCGGGAATTGGAGATCTCCCCGGGACAGGTAGGGAGCATGGTGGAATTTTGGATCAGGAAAGGAAAGATCCGCCCCACTCCCGTTCAGGACTGCGGCAGCTGCGGCGTTAATGGGAACTGTCCTTTTATGGTTGAGATGCCATTGAGTTTTGAGTTGGTTAGAGAAAATGGGGGAGAGTTACCGGAAACGGTTCAACTTGCTTGTGACCGGATAAATCTACCGGGATGATGTTGGGCATATGTTTCCTGTCAGCATGTTTTCTGGCAGCAGATCATTAAATTATGGCAGTTCATTAAGGACTTTCAGGATTTCCTGATCGAGGTCTTGTGCTCCATGATTGGCTGGTTTTGTGCTCTGATAATGTTTATACTTTTTAAACCAAATCCAGCTCAGGTCCTTATAGATGGGAGGAGTTTTGGGGTGATGATTCACAAACCGTATCAATTCTCTTGCTTTGGACTTATTGCCTGTAACAAGTTTTTGTGCAGCAAATCCTGCTAAAGCATGTAAACATAGAAGCTCCAGTTTATATTTCTGACCAAATTCGAGAGCTTCCTTAAACAGATCTTGTGCATCTTTTATATTTCCGAGACCCAGTTTGGCATAAGCTATCCTTGATAACGATGCGCAAATTCCCCAGCGGTGACCACTTTCCTTAAAGTGTACCAACCCCTGCTCCCCGTATTGGAGGGCTGCAAGGAAATCCTCCTGGAGTAAAGCACCGAGACTCATCCTGCTGAGAGCGTAGCCTTGACCAGCATGGTCTCCGGTAACCCGAAATATTTCTAGCGACTTCTGATGATATTTTTTAGCGTCTGAAAAATGGCCTAAGCCATCAGTGGCCAGTCCAATTTTTGAATAGGCAAATGCTTTCCCCCAGTGATTATTGTCCCTAGAAAATAGCTCCAAACTGGTATGAAGACTTTCCAACCCTTTTTCATATTCTGCTAATAGAAAATGAAGATATCCAACCCATAAATGAAATGAAGGAAAGGAAAAACAAATACTATCCTGACTGATTTGAATGGCCCTTTCAAGAAAGCTGAAAGCTAGTTCATATTCTCCGCGATAGATAGCATTTACACCAAGATTATTCAAACAGAGCGCATATTCCCTGATCTGCTTTTCCTGTTCGAGGATAGGAAGCGATTTTTGGCAGATTTCCTCACTTTCCTCGACTAAACCAAGATTGCTGTAAAAGAAACCTCGTTGGGATTGGATCCTAGCAAGTATTAAGGGATATTCCTTCGAGTTAATATCTTCTTGAGGTTCTAATAGGCCAGCAAGATTCTGAAAAACCAATCCGCCTTCATGCCATCCCTGGATCAGGAAGAAAGAAAAGATATCCAGAATAATAGTAAGGTCGGGATCGGATTCTGGATGTAACACAACATATTCAACTGCGGCCACGATGTTTGTCAGATTGGCTTGAATTTCTGAACGGGAATTGTTGGGATTTAAATCATAAATGCCTGGCATCCGGTCAGATAGGTATTCACTATAGTAGCGGTAATGATTGTGAATTATCTCCAGCCTTTCTTCATTTTTCCCGGCTAATATCTCCTGACAGAATTGACGTACCATTGGGTGGATGTCAAACTTTCCCCGGAAGTTTTTTCGCAGCATTGATCTATCGAGCAAAGAAGATAAGTTTGATAAGGTGGTATTACACACCTCTTTTGCCGCCTGATGGGAAAATGCGCTTCTGAATACCGATAACCTTAAAAGGGTTTCCTTTTGAAGATCCTCCAGAAGATTCCAGGAAGAATTAAAAACAGCCCGCATGCTTTGGTGTTTTTTAGACGTCTCATGGCGGCGGTCTTCTAGGAAACCGTAGTTTGCCTGGATTTCTTCGGCTATTTCTGAGAAGCTAAGTACTGATGTCCAGGCTGCTGCTAACTCAATTCCCAGCGGCAAACCCTCCACTACTCTGCAGATTTGGGAAGCATCCTCAAGTTCTTTTATATTGATGTTATTTTCCTGATGGTATTGTTTTGTTCTCGTAAGGAAAAGTGATAGAGCTTCAGGGTGTTCATCTGACTCAGCGGTTTCAAGATATGGCAAACCCTTTAATAGATGAACCCATTCTCCCGGTAAATTAAGTTTATGGCGGGAGGTAGCCATAATGTGAAGATTGGGCACCTCGCTTAATAACGTAATTATCAATTGCCCGGAGGTTGCGAGATGCTCAATTCCATCCAGGATGATGATTAGATTTTGATCCCTCAAATAATCGATAAACTGGGTTTGAGGATCCATCATAGTGACAATGGTGCCGAATTTAAATTGGAGAATCCTGGCTACTGCAGGAATTATTTCGTTAACTGATTTGATATCTTCTAATGGCACAAAATAGGCGCCATCAGGAAACTTCGTGATATTTGCCCGGATAGCTCTGATAGCCAGACGTGTTTTACCGATACCTCCTGGTCCAACTAGGCTGATCAGGCGGCAATCAGGATTAACAATTAGATCAGATATAGCGGCTATATCTGATTCTTGGCCGATAAACTTGGTCTGCGGAGATGGGAGATTATTTGGTGGAGTAATCATTGCCAGGAGCGATTTTATAAGTCTCCAATTTTGACCACATCTTGGATTTTGGATATATCTGGCGGCAGATCAAGGTCCAATTCTTCCTTCAGCAGTACCTGGTATTCTTGAAGATGCTTTATGGCAGCGGAGGTACGATCTTCTAGAGCTAAGGCGATAATGTAATTTTGATTGGCAATATTATTGGTTGGGTCCAATTTAAGGAGCTTCAGGGAATAATACTCTGTTTCCTGATAATTATTGAGGGCAAGTTCCCTGAGAATTGCAGCTTCTAGATTCCTGACTGCTAGCAGATGTATTCTTTCACATTCCCAACGGCGCCAGTTCTCAAACTCTGAACTTCCGGTTATATAAATTCCAGATAAAAAATCGCCTCGGTAAAGCTGTAGTGCTTTTCCCAGATTTCCTTCATCAAGTAAATCCTCAAAATTGAATACATCCAGGTAAATATCACGATCAGAGTGCATCCCAATACTTGTCCTGCTGATTTCCAGATAATCGCCAATAATTTTACGAAGTTCTGTAAGGACCACTCTCAGGCTTGTCTTTGCTTTGGATTCTGAACTTTCCGGCCAGAATAGGGCTGCCAGGCTATTCCGGTGATGTTTTCCACCTTCCAAAGCCAGGTAGACAAAGTAATACTTGCCCTCGAGTAGAGATTGGCAGATCGAGAGCTTTCCCATCTTTGTTTATGGTGAGATTTCCAAGTGTCTTGATTTCTAACATGAACCTCTCGGGATAATTATTCCTTTCATAAGAAAATGGACTGGTTTTTAGCGATATTTTAACGGTCGTTATCTATTATACAGACAAATGCCATACTGCTGTGATAGGAAAGGAAATGAAAAATCAATATTACCGGCTCCTGAATCTTCAGATCATCTTTTTAATATTAGCTCTACTCATGTGGAAACGGATGATAGGGGACATGAGTATTGAGAAAGATAAAGTGGATCTGGGTTTCCAGAAATACCCGGGAATAAACATCAAAGAATTCTGATACAGGAGGTGAACCGGCTTGCCAATATAAATAGTCATTAATTAAGGACCTGTAAAATACTAATTTAAAGGAGAATAAAGATGAAATTCAAAACCCTTATGATCATAAAAGCAGTTGTTTGCCTCACTTTTGGATTCCTGCTGTTGGTTTTTCCGGGGTTCTTGCTGAAATTGATGGGCGCTGAATTAGGACCAGGGGGTCTGTTCAGTGCCAGATTATACGGAGCTTCCCTGGCAGGAACTTTATTACTGTCTTGGTTTTCGAAAGATTCCGGAAAATCCTCTGCTCGCCGGGCCATCATCCTCGATTTGTTCATCTATGATGGTATTGGCTTGATTATTACCCTTTATGCTGTCTTGTCTGGCGTATTGAACTGGCTGGGTTGGGGAATTGTTGTTGTTTATCTGTTCCTGACGGTTGGATATGGTTATTTCTGGTTTAATGACCCGGCCTGATTGACATCGAATATCAAGTGAAAAACCGCCAAATTATCTTTTGGCGGTTTTTTTATTCCTGGAACCTAAAGATCAGGGATTTTAATATGATCGAGTGATTAATACAATTAAGAAACCATTTAGCGAGGATCCCAGGTCACTGCTATAATTTCGAGTACTTAGATTAGAGGAGAGATCAATCATGCAGTACCGTAAAATGGGTTCGTTGGATTGGGAAGTTTCAGCCCTGGGTTTTGGCTGTATGCGATTGCCGTCCCGCAGATTCAGCCTGATGGGAGCGGACCTGGAAGAATCGAAGCGGATCATACGTTATGGCATTGACCGGGGGATAAACTATATCGATACCGCCTGGCCTTACCATCTGGGGGAAAGTGAAAAAATCATTGGAGAAACTCTGAAGGATGGCTATCGGGAGAAAGTTAAGCTTGTGACCAAACTGCCGCTGTGGGTGGTAAGGAAAACAGAAGATTATGATCGCTTCCTGAAATCCCAAATAGAAAAACTGCAAACAGATTACCTGGATATTTACCTGCTTCACTCATTAAATGCGGGATCATTTGAGAAAGTTAAGAATTTGAAATTGATTGAAAAAATGGAAGAAGCTAAGAAACAAGGCAGAATTCGCCATATAGGATTTTCTTTCCATGATACCTATCCTGTCTTTAAAGAGATCGTTGATCATTATGATTGGGATATGGTTCAAATTCAATACAACTATATGGATACCTGCCTGCAGGCCACCACGGAAGGGCTAGAATATGCTCACAGCAAAGGTATGGCAGTAGTGATCATGGAGCCCATCAGGGGCGGCACCCTGGCAAATCCTCCTGCTGAAGCTCTCGAAGTGATCAACTCAGCCCCTGTAGAACGCACTCCGGTAGATTGGGCGCTGCAGTTTCTCTGGAATCGTCCTGAAGTGGCAACCGTGTTAAGCGGTATGGGTGATATGCAAATGGTAGAGGAAAACTGTGATAGCGCAGATCGATCAGGGATCAACTCTCTCGGCCAAGAGGAAGAAAAGGTCATTGCCAGGCTGGCAGAGATCTACCAGGAGAAGATCCTTGTTCCCTGCACCGGATGTGAATACTGTTTGCCCTGTCCGACAGGAGTGAACATCCCTCAGAATTTTGCTATTCTAAATAACCTTTCCCTGGACCAGAGTTTTCGTAACCAATTTCAGGCTCGCAGGCGCTACCGGAAACTGGCTGGATCCAAGAGTGAATTGAACGGTGAGAAATCCAAAGGGAATGCCTTGATGTGCATCAACTGCGGGGAATGTATCGAAAAATGTCCCCAGGAGATTAATATCCCGGTGGAGCTGGAAAAGGTTCATGCCATATTAGGGAAGAGGGAAAAGATCGAGAAACATTATTGATTGGATTGTTGGCTTGAGGGGAAGCGCCTGTCCTGCCTGTCCTGAGCTAGGTCGAAGGGAGTGTAATCGAAGGACCAGCTTTCCATGAATACATCAGGCGAGAAATATCTCTCTCGATTTAACAATATGATCATACTTTTGGATTAGCCATCCATATTATCTTGTTCAAAATATTCTCCCATCCTTGTTTATAACTCTATCTGATCATTAACCGAAACCCCTCAACGGGCGCACCTTATGGCCCTGATATAAATTCCGGGATATTTGTTTAAAGAAGAGGCTGGACCAAAAGTAACCGGGATAGTCCCTGTTTGGTGTGTGAATCGTAGGGGCGACTCGTTGAGTCGCCCGAACCATTTATATAAAATAGTGCACCCCTTTACCGTGATCGTCTTCCCATTGAAGGGGATTATCCGCTATATATTTCCTGATTGCCTGGAGCTCTTTGTCATTCCGAATGATCCTATCGTAGTAATTTCTCTGCCAAACTGGTCCCCCGGGTGTTTCCCTAAGATGGTTTATCTGTTTGGCAACCCTTGACTTATATTGCCCCATGATTGCTCCCAGAGTCTTAGGATTTGGTCTGGAGGAAGATATCCGGGCGACCGGATCGGTCGCCCCTACATCAAATTTCCAGATAATGGCATGGATATGATTGGGCATGATGACATACTCATCGTCAAATAGCTCCAGATCTGGATATGTCTTTGGTACCTGGAGCAATTCTCTTCGGGCTATTTCTCCAAGATAGTTAAGTTTCATCACGCCATCATCGATTTGGCCAAATAACTTTTTCATTTTGTTTGTGCATATTGTGACAAAATATGCTCCTGGTTGACTGTAGTCATAGCCCTTCAGGCGGATGGATTTCCTGTTTATTGGATTTCTTATTGTCGTATTGTTTTTCATGATATAAACCCCAATTTCATTTTACATGAAAAAAGGCTGACTTTTCAGACAGGTCCCCCTCTCTTGACAATTATTAAGTATCCTATATAATTAAGTCCGCTTAACTATTTAGCGAGGTGAAGTATGTCGGACGATAATAAATTCATAACGACTTTCCAGGAGTGGATCGATATATTTATGCATCGCTCCAT
>CAYUXO010000066.1:0-14339 GCA_964448865.1 uncultured Anaerolineales bacterium | reverse complement strand
CCTGTCCTGAGTAACGAAGGGCTCGCAAAGACACAAAAGCCCCACCCGTCCTGCTCCTAATGCCGTGGCCCATTCTAAACGTGAAAAAAAGTACTAACTCAATCTGATCCCCAGGCCGCTTTTCTAGGATAGAATACGAGAATAATTCCCACCAGTTGCCAATTTTGAAGGATAGGTGAGCTATGAGATTGAAATGGTCTCTTGGGTTTGCAGTTTTTTGTGTTTTTTTATTAACCTCCTGTGCTGGCAATCCTTCAGGTCCTGCGGCCTGGATCGACCAGCCTCTGGACGGTTCACAGCTTAAACTCGAACCGGTGGCTGTCACAGCGCATGCCTCCGACAGCGACGGAGTCTCAACTTTTGAGTTTTACCTGGATGATGAGCTGGTGCAAACCCTCTCTGCTGGTGGCGACCGCCTGGGCGAAGCCTCCTGGCAGTGGAGCCCCAGCCAGCCGGGGGAATTCACCATCCGCGTGGTACCCATTGATAGTCAGGGCAACCGCGGAGAAGCGGCTCAGGTCCAGGTTTTCATCGCCGACCTGTCTCAAGTTCCGGTCCAGGAAACACTATCGGCCGCGATCGAGAAGATCGAATGCCTGACCGGGAGCACTGTGGCCGTTACCTTCACTATCTCTTCTGTCCTGGGGATTGAATCCTATGCTGTCTGGAATGTTGTGCTCGACGTGGAGCAGGCCGAGACCTTCCAGTCACCGCTGCCTACCACAATCTCCAAAACCGTGCAGATCACGGAACCGATCCAGGATGAAATCGATCGGTCCCATCAGTGGGGACTGGAAGTCAACGTCCCCGGACAGACTGCCCCCACCTACACCTACGCCATGGAGCCCAACGACCGCTGCCCGGATCATTTCAATCTTGTCCTGGCCGACGAGCAGCCCCCCATTGTCGATCTGGGTTTGGTTGAAGCCAAAAAGAATACCTCCTGCCGCCAGGGTCCGGATGGTCTGTTCGAAGTCAGCGGTTATCTGCTCCAGGGTGAGTCCGCGGATGCTCTCGGCAGGCTGACTGACGGGTCATGGATCCAGGTCCAGCTGCCGGAGACGAATTACATCTGCTGGATCGGGGCCGATCAGCTCAATTTTGATCCCGGCCTGCTAGATATCCTGCCGGCGGTTGAGCCGCCGCCGCTGCCCGTCACCATTATTACCGATACCCCGGAACCCGATATTTCGGCGCCGGCGATCAGCGGGCTGAGCACAAATCCGGCCTTGATCCTGACTCAGAGTGGTGGATGTCCAACCTACTCCCGCACGACAACCGTCCAGGCCGCCGTTACGGACGATGTAGGGGTTAACCTCGTTACTGCAAACTGGAACGTTGGCGGACAAAGCGGTCAGATTACCCTGTTCCGGGCTGATGGCAATATTTACCAAGGGGATATCGGTCCTGTGAACAATACGGGCACACTAAATATCACTGTCACGGCCTGGGATGAGGCTGGAAATTCCAGCTCGGCCGCCGCGCCAGCTGTAACCGTTAATAACTGTATATATTAGCTTGTATTAACAACATGCGGGCAAATACCAATAATGTGTGTTTGCTGTCAAATTAACATGAATCCTGATATTCAATAATTGCCAGACGATCCGGGAGCATAAATTCGGCTGTCAGCTGCAAATTTCCACAAAAACGCTGAGTGATCCCTGAGATCACCGGTTCATCTGCGCAAAAAAGATACTGGGGTCAAACGATCCGCCACTGGAAGGAGATCCTGATGCCTAAAAAACGCCTTATCATTATCATTCTTGCAGGTTTCATAATCTTCTTACTGTTAATAACCGCCACCGGCCTGGTAATCCTGCGCCGGCAGCCGGCAGCTCCCCCTCCTGACATCGGACCAACCGTTCTCATCACCAGCCCCGGCCCTGATGGCAACAGGGGCCCTTCCCAATCCATCAACATCCAGGCAGCGGCCTATGGGGACAACCCCATTCATCATCTGGAACTGTGGCTGGACGGCGAGCGTGTCCAGATCTTCTTTAACCAGGAACTGAACGAAGCATCCCCGCTGGAAATATCCTTCAACCAGCTTCTCACCACTGGCCCCCATTTGCTTTTCGTACGGGCTGTTGACAGCCACGATCTGATCGGGCAGAGTCTACCCATCACGGCCGTAGGCACGTTAGCTATCACGGGGGATGGTCCATTAACCCTGAACACGATCCAACCGGGTGATACGCTGGACGAAACCCTGGCTGCCAACGGAACAGACTTAGCTGCTGTTCTGCCCTACAATCCGGGGCTGGGCGCAAGCGCTTCCCCGGGAACCAATATCGCCATCCCCGTTCCACCAGAAGGGGGAAACCCGCCAGCAGGAAATCCGCCCTCACCCCAGGCGAATGGCATTATCCTCGATGTGCTCGAAATGCTCCCGATCGGCTATCCACCGCTGGCGCTGATCCCAGCCCAGGCCTTGGGTCCGCCCAGCGCGCCCTCCGGCCTGCAGGCCAGCATTTCCGTTTGCAATGTTAACCTCACCTGGACCGATACCAGCGACAATGAAGCCGGGTATAACATCTGGGTCACCGGCCTGGGCCTGCCCCCGCGCATCGCCGCCCGGGCCGATGCTGCCGAAGGCACAGGCGCGGTCTCAGTTGAACTGCAAGCCGTTGGCAGTGGTGATTTTGTCTATTGGGTGGAGGCCTATAATGTGGTCGGAAGCCAGCCCAGCAACCAGGTGCAGGTCTCCTTTTCCGGTTCCTGCCCCAATCAGCTGAACAGTTCCTTAATGATCGAAGCTGTCGACTTCAGCGCCCCGGCTTCATACGATCGGGCTTATTGTTATGTCTCCCTGGAAGGAAACCCTGAAGTCCGCCTTCCCTCCAGCCAGGACCAGTTCATCCAGGTCGCCGGCGGGAAAAGTGATCTGAACTCTTTACCAGTGATTTCCCGCAGCTTCAGTACAGCCATTCCGGGCGATCAATCATTGGAAGTGATTGGTGAATGTTGGGGGTGGGCTGGAGGAAGCCTGTCCAAACTCGGTATTTTTAATCAGACCGTTGCCCAATCATTATGGGACGGGGCCCGGATTCCACTCACGGGCCCATCTTTTGAGATTGGCCTGCGGGTTTCTATCGCCCAGGAAAAAGGCAAAATAGTGCTCTTTGCCGCACCCGATCCCGGGATCGCACCCCCCAAGATCCTCAAACTGGAAGCGGCCATAACGCTGGCCGATGTTGGCATCGATCCGTTCGAGTCTTATGACTACCTGGATCGAGGCAATTTGCGCACCCTGACCTGGGATTGGTTTCCATACGCACCGGGCACCACAACAATTACGGGATTCACAATTCTCATCAACGGGGTTCCCTTTAAACAGATTGCTGATCCGGCGGCGCGGCGCGCCGAGATCCGGGTGCCTGGTTTCTGCGGGACAAAGCTCGAGATCAGCATGGTCGCCAATGTCGACGCAAGTCAATCGCTGCCCAGCAACATCATTACCGACCAGCAGCCCCCTTGCACGCTGTACGCTGTGGTGGATTTTAAGCAAGTCAGATTTGGCTGGACCAATGATTCCCTCAACCCCAGCAATAAATGCGACACCCTGCAAAGTTATTTTAATATTTCCGTCACGGAGATCTATGATCGGTTTCAAACAAATGAACGCCAGGGCCGCAAGCGGATCAAAAGTTTTTGGGGCGGCGGGTTTTATATGCCGGTGAGATGCGGCCGTTATGACATGAACCAAATCGCTGGAAATTACTACACCAAAGACGAGCGTAATCCCACCCAGATCGTCGTTCCTCTTCGCCTGGTGGAGGGGCATTCAACGGCGTACGTCATTGAAGCTGCCATGTGGGATTACGATAGTTGGAGTGGGAACGATCTGATTGCTCGTTTTAATGGAAACTTCTACCTCCGTCTCAAAGATGTCGAATCTCTCCTGAAGAAAATGCATGGATCCCCAAAAATGATCAAGGATTACTACTGCGACTCATACACAGGTTATTTCAACGGTGATGCACACTCGAGAATGGATGTGTGTGTAGACATTTATGCGGATAATCCTTCCACCGGAGCGAGTACGGTTCCATCCAACGCCCCCATTCCAGATCCTGCTGCCGACGGTCCGACAGTCACGCCCGGGCTTCAATTTAAGCCGTTGAGCGATATTGGCATAATAGACTCGTTTATTGATCCTAACGGATTCTTGACTGTTCGGATCAGGAACGAAGGACCTGACGACCTGGTAAATGCCACACTGATTAGCACCACCTCCATTAAAACAGATGATCCCCAGATAGGTGGTTCACCCTGGATCCAAAGATTTACTTATTTCGAACTGAAGAAGAACTCTCGAACGGATCTTCACACCTGGCCCTGGGACAAATTAGACCCAACTAAATACAGCTATGAAATCACTGTTGAATTAGCAACCGAGGGCTTTGCTGACACCAATCCCAGCAATAACAAAGGCACATATTCCTTCACTGCCTCGGCCCTGCAGACAGTCCCTGATCCCTTAATGGTTGATCTTCAAATCAGCGACATTCATTCCACTGGAAATGGTTATCTTAATGTTGTCGTTCGCAACGGGGGTCCGGACGTCTTCCGTAAATACCCAACAACCGTGACCTGTGAGGCGACTGAAATATCACGGATGGCCGGAACGGGTGTGACGACCATGGGATTGGAACGATTCGCCTCTCCCTATTTACAACCTGACGATACGGAAAACATGACCCCCATCCATCCGGATTTTAAGTTTAACCTGCTGCTGAACTGGTACATCCTCTCCTGCCAGGTCAAAGCAGAGGGTGCCTTCAAAGACCTCAATCCGGCGAATAATTTCCTGACCAAACCGGTTTATTAATGTGGGATAAAAAATGACAAATCAAAAATTGATTCCCGTTTTATGTTTTTTCACCCTGCTGCTTGCCGCCCTGGCCTGCAACTTGCCATTTACAAGCGGCAGGGATGCAGACCCTATCAACCCCACACTCGCTCCACCGCCTACATCGGAGTTTACTGTAGAGGAAGACTTACTTGACTCCTCTTTCTTTATTGAGGAATTTGATCCTGGAATCCCCGATGGTTGGACCTCCACTCCTGGATGGTCCGCGCAGGCGGGTATCTTGTCCGCTGGAAATGGGGATGCAAAACTAGAGATTCCAGGTGAATGGCAGGACCTGAGCCTTTTCATCCGGCTGCGGTTCGAATCGAGCAGCATTGATGTACAGTTTAATCGCTCAGAAACTGGCGCTTATGGAATCCAGCTGACCCGGGAAGGACTCTCCCTCTACTGGCTGCCTACCGGGGGTGTTGTGGAATCTTTGTCCATAACTGAAAAAAGCATCGATACCGGATGGCATGATCTGGTGGTTCGCCAGACCCACGGCAAGGTGGAGGTAATTCTCGATGGAGAAGCTGTTTTGAAGCAGTTCAATCTCGGTCTTTCTCCAGCAGGGTCCATCTCGCTGATCAAGAACGGCACCGGGAAGCTGGAAATTGACCGGATTGTGATGGCTCCAGCGGGTATGGGACCAGGGGGAGTAATGCCAACCCCGGCTGCAGCACAACCATCCCTGCCAACAACGACCATTGAGGATCTCATGGTGAGCTGCCCCAGCCCTGAGGAAATAGCTTCGGTCAACAATGATCTGAGTTTGGATTTTGCATACGATATAACTGCCGGAACTCTCGTTTGCTCCGCTGCTGACGGCTCAGTCGATTTGAGCCTGGTCGAGAAGAATATATACCACGCCATTCTGGCAATGCGCTGGATTGAGTTCGATCAACCCCTGCCCTGGACGGAGCTGACACTCTATGATTGGTTTGTCCAGGCAGTGAATGGCGTGATCGTGGATGGCCGGGAAGAATTATCCCATTGCTGCACTTCTGATGGAATGATCGTGCTCGCCCTGGGAGAGAATTCTTTTGCCACCCACACCGACCGGTTCCTGCGGGATGAAGTGGGGCAGGGAGGATTTGACGGGGTGAATGGAGTCGACACGTTAATGATCTTACTTGCTCACGAAGCCCGTCATAACGAGGGTTATCCGCACTCATGCGAGAATGGCAATGATCTATCACTGGCCGAGATGGGATCCTGGGCGGTCGATTACTATTTGAATTTGTGGCTGGCGGACCACACCGACCCTGAATTTATGCGTTCGGGTGTCCAATTGAATGATTGGTATGATCTCATGTATATTGGCGAGGCTCGCTGGATGCTGAATTACCGCTTCTGTGATGAGCCTTCATATATACCTGATCTTTAATGCCAATCCTTTATCAGGCGTTCTAGAGGGAAACGACAGAGGCAGTTGACGAAGGACTTGTTCACAGATTTTTGTTGATTTACAGGATTGAGAGGATTCGTCCAATATTAATAAATATAACGCAGCTGATTTTCATTACTGGTTCGAGCCAGCTATCGTTTAAGTGATGTAACATGCCAGATCACGTCAAAGCTCCTATACTAAAAGCGAATTACCTGGGCAAATTAAAACTCGCCTGGCAAGACGACCAAAAATCACAATTCCTGGAATTAACAACTCCCCCGACAGTCAAATCTCAATCACTTCTTGCATTCTTGATTTTCCATCGTGATCAGTCTTTTAGCCGGGAACGGCTGATGGATATGTACTGGGCAGATTCCCCTCCCCAGCGAGCTAGACGGTCACTTTCTACTGCTCTCTGGCATATCCGCCGCTGTTTTCCAGATCATGATCCAATTCACACCGATTCCATGTCAATCCAAATATCCCTGGATGGAGTGGTTGAACTGGATGTTGAAATATTTGAAAAAAAGCTCAGGAAAGGCACTTTTTCAGATTTACAGGATGCGATTGCCATCTATAAAGGGAATTTTCTCGATGGTTTCTACGACGACTGGGTGATCAGAGAACGCTTTCGTTTAGAATCCCTGTTCATCGAAGCTTTATCAAAATTGATGTTACTCCAAGAAAAAGCCGGTGATTTTGGCTTCGCGTTATCTACTGCCAATCAGCTGATAGAACTGTATTCCCTGCACGAAGATGCCCACCGGCTTCTCATGCGTGTGTACTGTGCCTTAGGTCAGCGCAACTCGGCCCTGGAACAATATCAAACGTGCTGCCGGATCTTGCGGGAGGAACTGGATGTAGATCCTATGCCGGAAACTTCCAAATTATTTCAGGACATTCATAGCGGCAAGTACGAAATCGGTCCTGTTTCTCCGGTGGCAGTTACACCAATCAGCCTGAAATCCGTTTCAACTGGGATCAATCCGCTAGAAATCATTGCCCAGGAAGTATTAATTGGCAGGGAAGGAGAACTGGCTTATTTTAATGATCAATGGGCAGCAGCCCAGTCAGGGCTTGGCAGAATGATTCTGGTGAGTGGTGAAGCCGGGGTAGGTAAAACCCGCTTGTTGGAAAAGTTCTCCACGGATCTGCGATCTCTAGGGAGAAGGGTTTTATGGGGTCGATGTTATGAATTCGAGCGCCAGCTCCCTTATCAACCCATTGCCGAGGCATTACGCCCGGCATTACTTGAGCTTGCTGCCCAAGACTTGAGTAAGCTACCTGAGTGGGTCCTTGCTGAAATGGGGAAACTGGTTCCTGAATTACGGACCACCCAGACTCAAGACAACCTGGATGCCTCAGCTGGTAACGGCCAGGAGCAAGCTCATCTCTTTGCTGGAGTGGCAAACTTCCTTAACACGATCTCCGCCTCCAGTCCTTTGTTGCTGGTCCTGGAAGATCTAAATTGGGCAACCGAGTCAACGCTTGAATTGGTACACTACCTCGCGCGTCACCTGGCTAGCTCTCCCATTTTACTGATCGGCAGTTATCGTCCCAACCTTGTCGGAGAAAAACATCCCCTAAAAGCCTTCCAACAGTTATTAAATAATGAAGGATTAAGCCAGACTCTAACGCTCTTGCCCCTTTCCAGCACGGAAACAGAGCAGCTTGTTCGGGCTTTGTCAGGCTTAGATGAGAAGATCATCCCCCTTGCACGGGGACTTTACCAGGAAACTGAAGGCAATCCCTTTTTTATAGTAGAGACCTTAAAAGCGCTTTTTGAGATGGGAGAGATTACGCTTGTTGATGGCGCCTGGCAGGGTGATTTCGACCGAACCAGCCGTAATGGATTGCCGCTACCTGCCCGGGTAAGTGAAGTAATTCAGTCGAGAATTCAGAGGTTGGGTGACACTACCCAAGATGTCCTTAGAATCGCTGCTGTCCTTGGGAGTGATTTCGATTTCGATTTACTCACTGCCGTTTGGGGCAAGGACGAGGAAGTTGTACTGGATGCCCTGGATCAAATGCTGCGGCATCAGATCATTTGTGATGGAACAGGGATGATTGATCGGGATTATGTATTTACCCATCACAAAATCCAGGAGGTTGTTTATGCTGAACTATCCTCTCAGCGGAGGCAGTTCCTGCACAACCGGATTGGACTGGAATTGGAAAAATTGTCTGGCTCCCGGATTGAAGAAGCGGCCGCTGAACTGGCTTTTCATTTCTGGCAGGGTCGATCTGCCAATTCAGAGTCGTCCCCTAAGGCCGCCAGTTACCTGCTGCTGGCAGGAGATCGGTCCTTGAATATTCATGCCAACCAGGACGCCATCAATTACTTTGAGAAAGCGGTTTTCCTATTCAAGGAAATGGGGAATGATGCACGCACTGCCGAAACATTTTTAAAGCTGGGACAGACCTACCTCACAGCATTAGATTTTAAACAATCCCAACAGGCCTACAAAAAAGGTTTTGCCATCCGTCAGCATTCAGATATCCAGCCTGCTGGCGCCCTGGAACCTCCTGTGCCTCAACGCCATCTGAAGATAGATTGGTATGGTTTACAACAAGAACCTTCCGATCTAACCCTGATCGAAGGAGGAAACTGGGAAGGGGTGGTAGAGCAATTGTTCAGCGGTTTAGTGGCTCTCGACCAGAACATGAACATCATTCCCGATGTAGCTCATAAATGGGAGATATTAGACGCCGGCCAGAAGTATGTTTTTCACTTGAGGGAGGATGTTTATTGGAGCGATGATACCCAAGTAACGGCTGCTGATTTTGTGATTGCTATCAGACGGATGCTTGATCCAAATGTGGACTCACCTTTTGCAAATCTATTTTACGATATCAAGGGAGCAAAGGCTTTTCACATCGGCCGGGATAGTAATTCAGATAACCTGGGTATCCATACCTCCGATCCGTTCAAATTAGTGATCGACCTGGAAAAACCCACCGGTCATATGCTGCATTTATTGTCCCAAAGTTCGGCTTCTCCCATTCCCCAGCACCTCTGGCTTAACTGCGGTCCAGCCTGGGTTGATACGGCAAATATAGTTACCAACGGCCCTTTTCGATTAAAAAGTTGGCAATCAGGGAGCCAGATGACCCTGGTTCGAAATCCTTCCTATCATGGTCGAGCCTCAGGCAATGTTGAACAGGTTGACTTGTTGTGGTGTGATGATGAACAATCCCGTTTAGAAATGTATGCTGTGGACAAGTTGGATATACTCGACCTGGGCCGTTTATCTGCTGCTGAAATGGTGAAAGCCCGGGAGCGATTTCCCGACGAATATATTTCCAATCCCTGGCCTTCTACGAATATTGCCAGATTCAACACACAGGTTCCACCTTTTAATGATATTCGGGTCCGACAGGCGTTTGCCCGGGCCGTCAACCGCCGTTCGTTGGCAAAAGATACCCTGGGCGGATTTGAATTTCCTGCCTTGGGTGGTTTTATCCCCCCGGGTTTACCCGGTCACTCAGCTGAGGCTGGCCTGCCCTATGATCCAGATCAGGCCCGGAAATTATTACGAGAAGCAGGTTATCCTGGCGGACGCGGCATACCACCCATACCACTCTACAGCAGTGTTTCCTATTCTGCCCATGCTGGGTTCTTGCAGGAACAATGGGGAACAGAACTTGGCATAAAAATCGAGACTGCAGTGATAAACATCTCGGAACTGGCAAACCACCTGGAAAAGGAGCAGCCCTATATTTTCATCATTGGCTGGTTGGCTGATTATCCTGATCCTGATAATTTCCTGCGTTTGGGTTTAGAGCGATTTTCAACGGGTTGGCAAAATACTGATTTTGAGAAACTGGTCAGCCAGGCTCGCCTGATTGCAGACTTTAGTGAGCGTACTGCTTTGTATCTGCGGGCTGATAAAATTCTGATGAATGAAGCGCCCATCATTCCTCTTACCTATTGGCCGCTGCATTTACTGGTAAAACCCTGGGTACAGCAATACCCCATATCATCCGGAAAATTCTGGTTTTGGAAAGATACTATCTTAAAATTGCCCTGATTTCTACATCCTGCTGAGTTTTTTGACACTTTTTTGACACCTGGGGGCTACACTGGGGTATATGTCAAATAATTCCGCTGGTGATCCCGGTCCAAGCCTCAGTTTCACTCACCCCCTGAGCACGTTTGTCATCCGAATCTGGAAAGAATGGTCCTCGGATGAGGGAACCTGGCGGGGGCATATCGAACATCTGGAAAGTAAAAAACGTACCGGCTTCCAGGATCTCGAATGTATGCTGGAGTTCCTCCTATCTTTTGGTTTGCTTAACGAAGAACCTGAGAAAATCAAAGATCAAGAGAGCCAAATCAACACCAAATCAATGTGAGGTATTTATGAAACGTCTATCCTGTTTTCTACTATTTTTCCTCCTGGTACTTAGCGCCTGTGGAGGGCCCGCAAATGGACCGCAAGCCTGGCTTGACAGTCCTTTGAACAACAGCGCCATCCCCCTTGCACCTCTGTTGATCATCGCTCACGCCTCCGACGGAAATGGGGTCAGCCAATTTATATTCGAGGTCAACGGTGCTTCCATCGCCAACGTGGACGTCAACGGGAACAGGCTCGGAGAAGTCAGCATCGAGTGGACCCCCCCGGAACCCGGCGTCTACATCATCACTGTGCGGGCGATTAATTCTAACGGGGACACTGGTTCCATGGCAACATCAAAAGTGACGGTTGGGGGTAGTGCCACACCCACTCCGGACGCGCTGATCCTGGCTGAAACTGGATCAACCAACGCAGAGGGAGTCGAGACTACATTTGCCAATATCACCAGCATAGAATGTGGACCAGATCAAACCGTATATATCAATATAAGCATAGGCAACCCCCAGGGAGTATTAGGCTATTCGCTCTATTCCACCTGGGCTGATCTGAACCGGGCGGAAGTATTCAATGAACCCCTGCCTCAGTTAGTCGAAAAACGGATCCAGTTAGATGAATCAATCGACACGGTCGATCGAGAACACCAGTTCACCCTGGCTGTTGAGATCCCGGAGCAATCAGTTCTGCTCGCCACCAACCTGAACGAGCCTGGTGGACGCTGCCCTGGACATTATCAGGAAGAAGTTGAGATGGCCCCTTCCGCTCCAACAGCTCCTCTGGTCAATGCGACTCAGAATGGCAACTGCCGCAGCGGTCCTTCGCTTGAATATGACATACTCAGCAGCCTGATCGAGGGACAGGTCGCTGAAATAACTGGCCGCAGTGTCGACGGTAATTGGTGGCAGATTGATCTTGGAATAGGTGGTGAGATTTGCTGGATCGCCGGTTATATAGTTGAAACCAGCGGATATCTCGGCGGCATTGCCGTGGTAGCAGCTCCACCTCTGCCAGTCAAAATAATTACACAGACCCCCACACCAACAGTTGCGGCTCCAGGGGATACTACACCACCAATTTTTTACAACACTGATGTCTCTCCTGATTCGATCCTGACCGATGGTACTGGCTGCCCGGGTTACGACCGGACCACTACTGTCGCAGCCGTTGCCGCCGATGAAAGTGGGTTGAGTTATGTCAAGGCCTATTGGAATATTGGCGGATCGGAAAGCGGTCAGGTAATTATGACCGAGGGAGGTCTAGGTCATTGGGCAATAATAGGACCAGTGAATACTGTCGGGACCATGCAGGTTTATTTCATCGCCCAGGATACATCCGGCAACACCGCTCAAAGCAGCACGCTTTATGTCACTGTGCAAAATTGTGTCGAGTAATCGGGAGAATAATAATGAGCCCTAAACGCCAAATGAAAAAGATTTACCTAATCGCAAGCCTGGCCGCGGCACTGGTGGTCTCGGCCAGCGCCCTGGTACTTTATCTGATGCGAACTGCACAGAGTTCACTCACCGCCGCCAACACTGCCCCATCGGTGATCATCTATGCTCCAGTAGAAGGTGAGACTGCGCCGGCAGATAGTTATCTACTGGCCCAGGTCACCATCGCAGCCCAAAACCCCATTTCACGCCTGGAGTTGTGGCTGGACGGAGTGCTGGTCGATACCCAAACCCCAGATGTGGCGTTGGGTGAAGTGACCACTTTTAATGCGGTTGTCCAGCTGAAGATTCCTGAAGGGAAGCATCTATTTTTCGCCCGCGCTGTAGACAGCAGGGGATTGATCGGCCAGAGCCTTCCCATCTCACTGCTCGGCCTACCACTTCCTGCAACCACCGAAATCACTGCCCAGGAGGGTCAAACCCTGGAAGATATCGCGGTTGACCAGGGAGTAGATCTTAATACCTTAACTCAATTAAACCCCAATGCGGGGGGAGGGAGCCTGCCGGGTGGATCACCTGTAAAAATCCCTGCTCCAGGGGCTAAAAATCCTTCTGGAGGGAGTGGACCTTTTATCATCCCGCCTCCTGCTCCACTCCCCGCCATATTTCAGAACCTGGCTCCTCTACAGCTTGTCAATTTGCCGATGTTTGACCTCCGGTCGCTGATTCCTATGTTCATTGGTGCAGCACCAAGAGCGCCCTCAGCTCTGTTGGCCGGATATGAAAATTGCACCATTCGCCTGGCCTGGATGGATAATGCCGACAATGAGACCGGATTCAACGTCTGGATGCAAGCCCTGGGCGGACCGCCGAAAGTGATCGCCGCACTCAAAGGTTCACCCCAAACCGGCCCGGCCTGGTACGAGTTTGCCTCACCCATTACCGGGATCTACAGTTTTTGGATCGAAGCCCAGAATGGGCTTGGCACTCAATCCAGCGAGATCGCCTGGGTGGGTGTGACCGACCTGAGCTGCTCGCCGGGGGTCGCTACCCAAATTAATATTGACATGGTGGATATGTTTGTGAACAGTGGTTACGATCGCGTTTACTGTTATCTTTCCGTGGAAGGAGCACCTGAGAAACGTGTTCCCCTCAATGACGGACAATTCATTCAGCTGCTGGGTGGTTGGGGAGATACCTCCAACTGGACCGGAAATGGCAGCAGTTTTTTACTGCCAGAACCGCAGGATGGCGAAGTGACATTGGAGGGAAAATGCCTGGGCTGGCGGGGAGGGGGCGGCCCTGATGACCTGGGTGGCTTCAAGGCCAGTGTTCCTGGTTCGCAATGGGATGGCAGGCGCATGGAGCTCAAGGCTGCCGGTTTCACTATCGGCTACCGAATTCAGCCCCACGGGGCTGGTCAATCCAGCGGCTTTTATACTTACACTGATTACACTATCCCGTCGCCATCCCAGCCCTGGATAAAAACTGAAACTTCCTCAGACGCTGTCGAAAACGAGAAAATGGCCCGACGTCCTACCCTGCATTGGGCTTGGAGCGGAGATCCTTCAAAACTGACCGGATTCACAATCATACTGGACGGTAAATTCTTTCGGACAGTTCCCAATTGGCAGGGTGGGATTCCCGGCCGCTGGGAGGAGACTTTCCTGCTGCCATCTTCTTGCGGAACTACCTACAAATTCCAGGTAGCAGCCAACTCCGGCGAAGCTCAATCAGCACCCAGCGCTGTCTATGAACACCGGCAGCCTGCGTGTGATATTTACGTCGAGTTATATTTTGAAACTATCACATTTACTGATATAGATGACCACGAGCCAGGATCCTGTGATACAGCGGAGATGTATGGCGATATCATAGTCTTCGGAGGAAAATCTTTTGGTTTTGGGAACATGGACGACACGGTAAAGGTGAGTTGCGGAACATATATCTTTGACCAATTCAACCATGCTGACCATCGTGGTCCGGTTTCCGTGTCCATTGATCCAACCAACCCTTACGTCAAGTTCTGGGCATTGTTATGGGATGAAGATGACATTTTTGGAGGAGTTCACGATCATTTGTGCGGCTTCGGAACAGTGATTAATATGCCCTACCAGGATTGGGCAAACTATTCGAGGAAATATACTTTGCGATGTGGTGAAGGCGTAACCACCGATCAGAGAGGTGGGTATGACGCTGAAGGGTTTGTTGAATTCACAGTAAAAGGGTTCAAGGCTCCGCCTGGAGGCCCATAGATCCAAATCTCCTGTGATGAAAATGGGAAGTACGATTATGATGCCAAAGGTTTCGTTACAATAAGTGTCCGAGGATTGATTGCTCCCCCCGGG
>CAYUXO010000065.1:0-14442 GCA_964448865.1 uncultured Anaerolineales bacterium | reverse complement strand
CATAAAGCTAAACTCCTTTTAATAATATTTAAGGGTGGATGATGTAATACTTTTTATATTATACATCATGAAATTATTTCTTCTACAATCCCACGAACCCCCCCCAAAAACCCTTAAAGATGTTTAGTATTCAAAGAATTATTTTAGACATTTATTTTATAGGAGGGATTTTAGAACACTTTATCCCTTGTGAATAACCAACACTCGATATAGAATTGGGTCATGTCGAAAGAGAAAGGAACTCCGGTAAGAAGACAATATCTGGATATAAAAAATCAATATCCCGACTCAATTATCTTCTTTCGATTGGGTGATTTTTACGAAACCTTTGACGAGGATGCGCAAACGGTGTCCCGGGTGCTGGATATTGTTTTGACCTCTAGGACAGTTGGCAAAGGTGTCAGGGTTCCTATGGCTGGCATACCTCATCATGCCCTTGAAAATTATCTGTCCCGCTTAATTGAGCGTGGTTACCATGTTGCGATATGTGATCAGATCGGGGATGTTCCTGTTAATGGTTTAATGCCGCGAGAAGTCGTGCGTGTCATTACACCAGGCACGATCGTAGAAAGCAGTTTGCTTCCCGGAGATGGTAATAATTACCTGGCCAGCCTGGTCATTGATGAACACAGGGCGGGAATTGCTTATGTTGATATAACCACGGGGGAATTTGCAGTAACCGAAATTCAGGAGAAATACATTGAGGATCTGGTTCGCTCAGAATTGTTGAGACTAAACCCGGCTGAGATTTTAATTCCTGAAGGTACAAAGTTAACTCCAGATGGTTATTCTAGCCATTTTACTGAATTCCCTGCCTGGAGATTTGAAGAAGAACGCTGCCTTGATGTACTAAAAGAGCATTTCCGGGTAAAGACCCTTGACGGATACGGTGTGCGAGGATTCCCTTATGCCATCAGAGCAGCTGGTGCGATTTTGCAGTACCTGGAACAAACCCGGGCAGGATCTCTTCAGCTGCTAACTGGCCTGAGCCGGTATAGTTTAGAGGAGTTCATGACCCTTGATGCGGCCACCAGGAGAAATCTGGAGCTCACTGAAACGATACGGACAGGTACAGCTGCAGGATCACTGCTGGGAATATTAGACCAAACCATCACCCCCATGGGAAAAAGATTGCTCCGGCAATGGGTAAGCAAGCCCTTGCTTGATGTGGAAAAAATTCGGAGCCGCCATGATGGTGTTGAGTTATTCTTTGAGGATGGTTTACTGCGCGGTGAAACCCGGGAGAAACTGAAAGGATTAGGTGATCTGGAGCGATTAAGCAATCGTGTCGCAGGAGGAACAGCCCATCCTCGTGACCTGGTTGGTATTCGGGAAACATTAAGCCAGCTTCCGGGAATCAGGGATTTATTTCCGGATAAATTCAAGACAGGTAGTTTTCTGGGTGATTTATTCAAAGATTTTTCATTGTGTTCTGAAATTTTAGAACTGGTATCAAGTGCCCTCGAAGATGAACCGCCGGCAGTATTAGGAAAAATTGGCATTATCAAGGGTGGATATTCGGAAGAACTGGACAATATCCTGTCCAACACCAAACATGCCCGGGATTGGATTGCTAACCTGGAATCTGTTGAGAGGAAGAAAACAGGGATAGAGACTCTAAAAGTAAGCCATAATAAAGTCTTTGGTTACTATATCGAAGTTACCAGGGCGAAAGCTGATCGGGTCCCAGACCACTATATCCGCAAACAAACCTTGGTTAATGCGGAGAGATATATCACGCCAGAACTTAAGGAATACGAGACACAGGTCTTTAATGCTGAGGATCAAATTAAGGAAGTTGAGAGAAAGTTATTTATTGAATTGTGTGAACGGATCAGCATCCAGACAGCCCGTTTGATAACTGCTGCCAGGGTGATGGCAAAATTGGATGTGATGGCAGTTCTGGCTGAAATTGCGGCTTCCCAGGGGTATATCCGACCAGATGTGGTGGAGGAGGATATGCTTGAGATAATCGGGGGCCGCCATCCAGTTGTTGAACAAACGCTGCCGGGATCCAGATTTGTTCCCAACGACACTATTTTTGAAACTGGAGAACGCATCCGCATTTTAACCGGACCAAATATGTCCGGCAAATCCACCTTCTTGAGACAGGTCGCATTGATCGTGCTTATGACACAAATAGGTAGTTTTGTTCCTGCTGATTCAGCCAGGATAGGGCTGGTCGATCGGATATTTACCAGGATCGGCGCTCAGGACGAAATCCATGCCGGCCAATCGACTTTCATGGTCGAGATGGTAGAAACAGCCAATATACTTAATCATGCAACGCCCCGCAGTCTATTAATATTGGATGAAATCGGCCGCGGTACAAGTACTTATGATGGTGTGGCGATTGCCTGGGCGGTTATTGAATATATCCATAATCATCCTGATAAGCGGGCAAAAACTCTTTTTGCGACACATTATCATGAATTGACGGAGCTGCCTGAGCTGCTGCCCGGAATCCGCAATTACAAGGTTTCCGTCAGTGAAGCGGAAGGCACAGTGGTTTTTCTGTATAAAATTGCTGCAGGAGGAGCAGATAAATCCTACGGGATCCATGTAGCTCAGATTGCGGGCATGCCTCCAACTGTAACTCTCAGAGCTGAGGAAATCATGCACCAGTTGGAGCTATCATCAGGGAAAGCAGTAAAACAGGATCAAGAAATGGCCAAACAAATGGCTTTATTTCCAAACACTAATCCCCTGTTAAATGAACTGAAAAACCTGGACATCAATGAACTGAGCCCGTTGGAGGCGTTGAACTTGATATTCAATTGGAAGAGACATTATCTGTCTGACCTTGAAGATCAAGACCTGGACATTGATTAACCAATACAAATAATAAAAAAAAAGCTCCTGAACAAATGGGCAGGAGCTTTTTCGTATTAAGGGGTGCTTATTGGTGATTTTCTACTATGGCCAGGACGTCTGGAAGATCAATGCCCAGGCTGGAGAGTTTTTCTATGGTGGGTATACCGTTGCTGGTCCATCCTCGGCGTTTATAGACGACATCCAGCAGCTTTAGATATTGATCTTCCCGATACTTTCTCAGTTTGGCATTTTTCTCGGAAGTACTGAGTCCAGCTGGATCGATATTAACCAGCTCGTTGAGCTGTTTATCATAACGCTCCTGCCGGGATTCATACTCCTCATCTGTGACCGGACCCATTGCCCGGTAGGGTAGAAAATCATGCTCCCGGGTACCAAAACCAACCCTGAGATTAAACACTCTCTGGAAGTTATAAACCCGCTCTGATTGGTCTATTAAGTCATCCGGGGTGACCTTGTTGCCAGTAACACCTTCATAAACCCAGGTGTAATTCTCAACGTGCTCGGGTATTCTTTCCGGTTGGTCAGTGTCTTTGTTATCAAGGGGTTTGATATCATTCCAGGGCAATTTGCACAAACCATGGATACTGAACCAGGTTCTCCACATCGGGAAGTAATGCAGGGCTTCGGCTTTTTCTTCAAAGGATGGCAGTAAATTTTCAACTTGATCCATAAATATCAGCCAGGCTTCATCATGTTGGCCGCCTTTAAGGGCCATACCGTAGCCACCTTGCTGGGCAATGGATTCTTTGGTCATATACTCGGATATCTCCATGCCTTTTACTTCCATGGCAATATCATGTAAAAAGGCAGGATCCCCGCCGAATTCTTCAGCGAAATAGGTTTTCAAGTAGCGCGTACCCTGACCTACAACCACTCCAAAACCCTCTCCCCGGGCCATTTGATGGAGGAGATCCAGGGCGCTTTTGGCGTTGCCCCAGCTGAGGTCCAATCCGCCAGTCTGTTCTTCTGTGAGAATTCCGTACTGGAAACACTCCATGCAGAAAGCGACAGTATTTGCAAACGAGATGGTATCAACACCGTAGGTATCACAATAAAAGTTCATCTCTATAATTGCTTCTGGATCAAAGACGCCGATATTGGATCCTAAGCCGGCTGCATTTTCGTATTCTGGTCCGTCCACTAGGACTTTTTCTCCCGCATGGGGACCGGTCTTGAGTTCAAATCCATCTACACCGTGGGAGCAGGCCATAGTGCATCCCAGCCAGCAGCTGTCCATGCGTTTATCCTGGGTAAATGCCTCATGCCATGTGGTTGAATCAATTTTCACATGTTCAGGGTGAGTTCCGAAGCGGAAATTATGCACCGGTAATAGATCAAAGTGGTCCATTATTTCCACCAGATGGGCGGTGCCTATCTCACGCATATTGTTCTGCTGTTCATCATATTTTGTGATCTCCTGGTTGATCCGTTTGCCGGCTTTCCGAATAAGATCTGGCTTGGCGGGATTATTGCTTGAGCCGCTGATTCCAGCATACCTGACCACAATTCCTTTTAGTTTTTTTTCTCGGAATACTCTTCCCGAGCCGCCCCGGGCTGCCTGTTTAACCCGTACTTCCTGACGTTTGGGGTCAAAATAGCTTATATTTAATCCCGCATAACGAATATGGTTAGCGGCTTCCCCCGAGGTGATCACTGAGACATTCTTCCGATCACGCTCATCCAGGGCATACATTTCAGTCAGGATTCCTGCCAGAGGATAAGTGTTTAGGGCTTCTTCAGGAGCTTCCTCGAGGCGGATCTGATGATTGTTACCGTCGATGACAATGATCAAGTCTTTGTCTGCCTTGCCGGTGATCTCCAGGGCATCAAAACCTGAAAACTTCAGGAAAGGCGCAAAAAAACCACCACCGTTGCTGTCAATGACAGAATTTGTCAGGGGTGATAGAGTAACAACAGTGCTTTTTCCCATGCCGGGATATGCAGTTGTTCCGCATAAGGGGCCATTGGCTATCACCAGCGCGTTCTCAGGATCATCCCAGGATGTATCGTCATTAATAGCATTCCAGAGAAGCCAGAGGGCAAAACCCCGACCGCCTGTGAATAAATCTTTCATTTGTTGAGTGACAGGTTTTTCTGTGATTTCCACCTTGCTGAGATCAATATGCAGGGTGCGATTTGCGTATCCTTTATCAACCAACTGTTCCTTGTAATCGTAGCTGGCAATGGTCTTGTGTGTTTTTAGATAACTGTTGATTTCCGACATTACTGCCATCCTCCACAGAATAGATTTGATATTGATAGATTGCCATTTGCAATTATACACTGAAACAATTTGATCTCCCCTCAGAGGATTTTTATCAGGATTTTTGGCAGGCAATTTCATTAATTTCTTCCTTTTTGACCACAAATGAACAATTTTATAACTGTTTTTAGTGTGGAAGGCCAATTTCAATCGACTTATCTATTCAGCAAGCAGCTATTGCGTATATCAATGAAATCGTTTAAAATCAAAGTACAGGTCACCGGATAGATCCTCGATGACGCAGGTTACAGCTTTAAAGATAAATATGTTGAAAAAGATCTTGAAAGTAACTTTCATATTTTTTATTCTGGGACTATTTTCAGCCTGCTCTGGAACGGAAAAGCTCAATTCGACATATTATCTGGTTGATCCGCGATTTGGCGAGTTGTATGATCACTTGCAGGGTGAAGATAATCTAGGCTCACCAATTTCAAATAAAAAATATGTTGCAGGGACCAATCTGGAGAAACAATATTTTGAGGGTGTTGTTATGGTATTTGATCCAGACAACTCACCCAGGTATTACCTTGAGCCAGTTGGCCGTGATGCTGGTTTCTCAGATCTGCCAAATAAACCGCCAGAAAATTCCTCTATCAGATTTATTAATGGATTTATCATCCCAATTGAATTTGGCCAATTTTATGATCAATTGGGCAGTGAGCGCTGGGTTGGTTTGCCATTAACCCGGGCTCGATTGAATCCTGAAAAGAACACTATTGAACAATATTACGAGAACATGGGATTTTTCAGGTTCGCAGATGATCCACCAGGAATAGTACATCTTATGCCTTATGGTCTCTGGAAGTGCGCCGGCGAATGTGCCAGATATCCTGGCCTGGAAAATACAGGTATCAGTTCATCCGCATCTGAAGAAATACCATCTCCATTCGGAGAGGCCATTGCCAGATTTGGAACTCAATTTACCGGGAACACAGTCTCGGGAGCATTCAGGACTGAGGATGGCACAATCGAGCAAATTTACCAGAATGTTGTTTTATACCAGGACAACTCCAATCCATTTGGTGTTTCCCTTCGTCCGATTTCAGCACTGTTAAATCAGACACAGGACCAGAACCAACTGCGCCAGGAAGGAGCCCTAGACTATTTTAGAGAGAATGAAGATGGTGGAGGTTTTTATATTCCTGCCTATTTTATGGATTATATTGATCGTTATTATGGATTTACAATTTCAGGCGAGCCAATATCACGATTAAGTGAGATTCGCGATGGTGTTTCGCAGCAGTGTTTTGAGAACTATTGTTTACTGTATGATGCCCAGGCTTCTCCGGATCAGCAAGTACGCCTGCTTCCCCAGGGACAGAAATATAAGGACTCATTCCAGAAAGACGCAGGGCAGCCGAAGAATCAGCCCGGTGTTAGGAGGAATATCCAAATAGATATCTGGGAACAACTCCCTCAGATATCTTCGCTCGAGTCTCAACAGATAGGGGCCTGTGTTCACGAATCTGGCAATCCCCTGGTAAATGCCAGGGCTCAGATCACGATTTCATTTGGAGATAAAGGTCCCAGTGTTTATCAATTCGAACCAACGGATTCCGGGGGCTGTTCTTTTATGGAACTTGATCCGATCGTTGCTCAAAATGGAACAACAGTTGATTACCAGGTTTGCTTCCAGGGAATTGGTGATCAGGAATATTGTCAGAGGGATAGTTTTTTGATCTGGGGAAATTCTGATGTTGCCCTCATGACCATCCCAACTGATGATCAACCAGTCAATCCTCCTGATGCAGGTGAAATGCTTCTGGACACCTGGGAGCTCTATCCCCAAATATCTTCAGCGGAAAGCCAGGAAATTGGGGCTTGTGTTCATCAAAATAACCAGCCTCTGGCAAATCTCAATGCCCGCTTGCTTCTTGAAACTCCCACTAACGGAGTCATTACCTACCAGGCTTCACCAACAGATGACGGAGGATGCTCCTTCTTTTTACTGGATGCCGTCGAAGCGAACAATGGCGAGACCATTGCCTACCAGGTCTGTTTTACAAATAAGTACGGTGAAAACTACTGTAAACGAGATAGTTTCCTGATCTGGGGAAATCCCTGACTCAATAAATACGTCTTTTAAAAAACCGGAATTCTTCTGAATTCCGGTTTTTTTAATGCAATTCACTATAAAGCAGTATTTTGTCTATTGACGGGCCGAGACTGTATAAGACAAACTCAAAAGATATTTCCTGGTTGGTCACTAAATCACCTGAGCTGATCCATTTACGTATACCAACGGGTAAGCCTTCACTAAAAGCAACTGCAGCTATCCAGATCTGTTTCCCCTTTGGATTTGTCTCTATTGTTTTCACAGATCCACTGACATCAGCTATCTTGTTATCCTCCCGATACTGGAAGAACTGCTGGGTTATATCCGTTAGTTGATTTGTATCCCCTGATGGTAATGACGTTAGAAGAACAGAGCTAGCTTGGAAAGATTCAGGTAATTTCGAATTTATAAAGACGGCAAGTGGAATTGATTGATCAGGAAAGATGTAATTTAACGGTGGAATCGCTGCAAAACTATTGACCAGTGTCTGAGATCTATCATAAATGTTTATTGCAACGGTGATATTTTCCAGAACGATATCTTGATTATTCACGGCTATAAGGATACACCAAGCCCCCCCGGTTCTTGATGAGTAACATAAAGGATCAGTGATCGGGATTGGAAAAGGAGTAGGTGTTGGGACTATAAGACCATCACCCTCAGAAAAGGGAATAACCAACTCCGTCCCGATTACCAGAATGCTTGTATTTACACCAGGATTGGCAGAAACCAGCCTATCCAGAGAGATATTGTATTGGAGAGCAATGCCATATAATGTGTCTCCATCCCTGATGCTGTGTTTAAAAGGTGTGGCAGTTGGAAGCAGGGGTTGTTCGGTTGGAATGCTGATTGTTGTCGTGGGAGCAGCTGGTGTGCTGGTTTTTGATTGATAAGGATTCTGGGGAGGGGCAATGGTCAGAGTGGATATCGGAGCAGAGGATGATTCTCCTCCACAGCTTGATAAAGACACAACCGAAAGCAATACAGCAACCATTAATCTGCCATTTCTTGCCATGTGGAGCATTATACCCTCACTTGTCCGGCGAGATGGCCTATGCTACACTTTGGTAAGCCGATTACATCACTGGAAAATGAATGGCTGAAGACAAACGTTACATGTTGGCAAAGCTGGCCCTGGAACAAGGAGATCGCTTTCAGGCGCGAGACCATTTAGCCAATCTACTCAAAGATGATCAGGATAATATTGAATACTGGCTCTTAATGAGTACTGTGGTTGACTCAAAGAAAGAGCGGGTATTTTGTTTAAAAAAGGTCATTAACCTGGATCCAAGGAATGAAGATGCCCGGTTAGGTATGATCTTGTTTGGCGCCCATGATCCTGGTGACCTGCGGAGTGGACCAATCAGGAAGGTTGATTGGGCGCGGGATTTACCGGACCTCAGAGTAAAAGATAAACCCAAAGAGAAGCCCAAAAAGAAGCAATATAACTTTAAGCGTTTGGTCCCACTTGTAACCGGGAGCGCAATCATTCTGATATTGCTGTTTTTTAGCGGTATATTATTTCCCAATGTACGTTCGATTTTCTCTCCCAGGCTGACAATCACCCCCATCACCTGGACACCATCTGTTGATCCGGGGTTTAATGCTGCCTTGACGGGTACGCCGGATCCAATCCTGCAAATTCCTATAGGCAAAGTCCTCGATAGCCCCTATACACCAACTCCTGCATATGTAATGACACCCCATCCTGGTTATGGCTCCTACCGAGAAGGGCTGGAAGCATACCGTCAGGGTGATTTTGAGACTATGCTGACTTATATGCGGTCAACAGCAAATCAGTTGGAAACAGCCGATATAGTTTACCTGGTTGGTGAAGCTCTTCGCAATCTGGGGCGATTTAATGAAGCCCTGGAGGAATACGAACGTGTATTGTTCCTGGATCCGGCTTTTGCTCCAGCCTATTACAGCAGGGCGTTAATAGCACAACTTCTGGTACCCGGATCTGATATGAAGGGAGATCTTGATCAGGCATTGCTTCTTGATCCTGGTTTTGGCCAGGCATATATCAAGAGGGCTAAATACTATCTTGATCGGGGTTCTTACCAACTGGCTTATGAAGATGCTTCCCTGGCAATTAATTTCCTGCCTGAATCCCACCTGGCTCATCTATATCGGGCCTGGGCATTATTGGAACTGAATGATTTTACCGGAGCCCACGATTCGATCGTGACCGCCCTGCAGCTGGATATCAACCATATTCCTTCTTATCTGATTGCGGGCCGAATTAGTCTGGGGAGTGGAGATTTCGGGCAGGCTCTTGATTTACTCACCCGTTATGAACCATATGATCCCAATAAAACTTGGGTATTTTATTATTCACTGGGGAAAGCCTATTATCTAACTGGTAATGACCTGACAGAGTCTGAGCAGCTGCTATCCAGGGCGGTATCAATGGGCGGGAAATCTAAAGATCTCTATCAGACCAGAGCACTGGTAAACAGTGATCTCGGTAATCTGAACCAGGCGGTAAAGGATGCATTTCAAGCACGGAATTTAGATCGTTATGATTTTGTGATAAACCAGCTTCTGGGGGAATTTCATTATCGAAAAGACCAATTTTTTCCTGCTATGGTGTATCTAAATGATGCTGCAAACTTAGTTCGGGATGAATACGACCTGGCACGAGTTCATTACTGGAGGGCATTAACGTTTGAAAGTCTTGGCAAATATGACGAAAGTATCTCAGAATGGAGAAAACTGATTAGCCTGCCCCTCTTATATGTCCCCGACGAATGGGAGTATATTGCGGCTGAAAAACTCCTGCCTACAGCCACACCGGCGCCTACTTCTACATTTACACCAACAAATACACCAACAGAAACACTTACACCTACATTGACCTTATCGCCAACACCTACCTTATCGCCAACACCTACCCTGACTCCATCTCCAACTCCATAAATAAGCTGGATATCGAATGGTAATATCTTTGTAAGAAAGCTTTAGGAGAGCCGTTTATCCCTTGTTATCATGATTTGAAAGTACTATAATGCACAATAGAAAATGGATGAAATATCCCTTTTAAGGTGGTTTATGCCCATTTATACATACCGGTGTGAACACTGTGGTGTTCAATTTGACCGGAGACAAAAATTCAGTGATGAACCATTAACGATTTGTCCTGAATGTGAAACAGAAACTTTACGGAAGGTTTACCTCCCGGTGGGTATTGTATTTAAGGGATCAGGATTTTACTCAACAGATAATCGTTCACCATCTGGAAGGGATTCCAGGCAGGTGGAAAGTCATTCTGATTCAACTGGTGGATCGTCCGATAAAGAGAAAAAGACTGCCAAGAATAAAGAAAAAACTAAAACTTCTGAGAAAGAAGGATAAAGGTTATTTCAAAATATCTGATAGGTCCATATTCTCATCTCGAATATGGATTTTTCCTTTAAGCAGGGGAATTTATATACTGATTAATGGAACTGGCATAAAAACCAGGAAAAATATCACTAATCCGAATAGGGCCAGAGCTTTTCTTCGAGGATCAAGTTCAGTAATTTCATCCAGGGGTTCTGCACGACGATTTCCAAGCAGCAGAATCAAAAATGCCCACAACCACCAGCCGGACCACATAAATCCCAGAATTACCAGAATAACCAGGGTTGTAGGTCGGATCCAGCGCAATTTATCCCCGAACAAGGCGTAAATCAAGTGCCCGCCGTCCAGCTGCCCGGCTGGTAGAAGATTCAAAGAAGTGATTAATAATCCAGCCCAGCCTGCCCAGGCAACAGGATGGATCATCACATCTAATCCACCGGCAGGCAGGGGAAGACCAGTAAAGAAATACCTTACCCAGTGAATGATTGGACTTACCCCAAAAAACGAACTGGGTTGAGGAAGCCAGGCTCCGTGGACAAGGTATTTTAAGACCAGGTAAAGAATCGAGTTTCCCTCAAACAAAAAACCCTCAGGCAGGTTTGCTGGAAGTGTTTCCACAGGAGATAGTGATAAACCGATCAACAATACTGGGATGGCGATAATCAGTCCTGCCAGGGGACCTGCAAGGCCGATATCCAGAAGGATTTTTTTGTTCTTTGGTGGTTCAAGCATTCGAATAAATGCCCCCATCGTTCCAAAAGGACTGAGAGGGAAGGGAATGAAGTACGGCAGTGTGACTTTGGTTTTATGATATTGGGCAGCAAAATAATGGCCAAATTCATGAGCAGTCAATATACCCAGCATGCTGATCGCAAAGGCAATGGATTGCCCCAGAGTTCCTTTGAGGTGTGTCCAGATAATAGCCAGATCAGTAGTCTGGGGACCGGTGTAAGAATTAAGTAACCCTGCGAAGAGGATACTGATAAAGGTGATAATGAACAGGATAATATTGGTTCGTTTCTGGACTGGCTCAGAAGAGACCAGACCTTTCTTGAGGATGATTTGGTGTTTATCTTCATAAAACCTGAATACCGGTGTTAGTTGATGCGGCAGTAAGGCTTCCTGCAGATAATCATAAGCCTCTTCAGATGGTCGGGTTAATAATCCCTGATATTGGATTAGATATGTGTCCTGTGATCCACCGAGAGTGTACTGGTCAAAGGCAAATACATCCTTGACCAGATTGTTTAAGATTTCAATTTTTGAGTCATATTCAGGGGCAGGTTGGATTTGTGACATAATTGGATTTACCATCAACCAATAATAAGGCGGGAGTGAATGGGAGTCGAACCCACCGCGGCTCGCATTACGACCCGCCACCGATTTTGAAGACCGGGGAGCCCACCGGGACTCAACCACCCCCTTGAACACAGCCATTATAACTTTTGCTATGTAAGCTGTAAAGTTTATTTCTAAATTGCCTTATTTATCTGGAAAGCGAATCCGAGGAGATTTACAAGTTGATATCAGTGTTATCCGGATTAATAATAGGCTGGTATGCCAGAGGGGAAAGGTTTTCTCCTGTCAAGGTTTTCTCCTTGACGTGTTAGATAACGCCTGTTAAAATCAGACACAGTAATTTAACAATTAAATACTGAAGGATGAATAGCGACTGAGCCTCAATAATCGAGGTGACGAGGTGGAGGTCTTCCCCGCAAGGGGAATGCTAATCTGCAGTTTACTGCAGAGAAAATCGAATGATCAGCGGATGCCTCTCCAGCCCCGCCATGGGCTGGCTTATCCTTCCCGGAAAAAAGTGCTCCAAAACCATCTGGTGACAGTTGGGACAAAATCACTTTATTGGCCCAGAGTTTAGTAAACTGAGTAACTCGTGGGATTGATCAGGGAAGGGCCTGCTGAAAAGCTTTCTATAACCCAACAGCACGCCCGGGCGTGCTGTTTTTCATTAATCGTTTACAATGGTTATTGATTAATCACAATCCTGATTGCTCGGTAGTAGATAAGGAGGAAATGTGGAGAATAGGGAACTAATCGCGCATGTAAAAGAGGATGATGTTAAGTTCATCTCCCTGCAGTTTTCTGATGTCACGGGTTCTGTAAAAAGTGTCGATATCACACCCGAGCGCCTGGTAACTGCCCTGGAAGATGGTGTTTGGTTTGATGGCTCATCTGTGGAAGGATTTGCCCGTGTCCAGGAAAGTGATATGCGGTTGGTGCTTGATCCAGAAACTTATGCAGTCCTGCCCTGGAGCCCGGAGGAGTTCAGAAGAGCCAGAATCTTCTGTGATATTTATAATCCGGATGGAAATGCCTTTGAAGGCGACCCCAGGGGCGTGCTGAAGCAAATGCTTAAGAAGATCGATCAGAAGGGCTGGGTATTTAATGTCGGTCCCGAGCCAGAGTTTTTCTTATTCAAACGCAACGGGGCAGAGGACATTCATCCTGTGCCATATGACGTTGGCGGCTATTTCGATTTCTCAGCCCGAGATCAAGCCACCCTTGTCAGAAATGAATTAATGTACGCATTGAACGAAATGGGTTTGGAAGTTGAAATGGGACATCATGAGGTAGCCAGAGGACAGCATGAGATCGATTTTCGATATGGAGAAGCCCTGCGCGCTGCTGATAACGTGATCACCATGAAATATACAGTAAAAGCGATTGCGGCCAAATATGATTTGATCGCCTCATTTATGCCCAAACCTATATTCGGTGTTAATGGTTCAGGGATGCACACACATCAATCGATCTTCAGTAAAGAAGGTGAGAACCTGTTTTTTGACGGGAATGATGAGAACCACCTTTCAGAGATGGCATATCACTTTCTTGCTGGCCAGCTCAAACACGCCAGGGGCATGTCTGCTGTCCTTGCGCCCACAGCCAACAGCTATAAACGTTTAGTGCCGGGTTATGAAGCACCGGTATATATTGGCTGGGCTCAAATCAACCGCTCAGCTTTGATCCGGTTACCCCGCTACACTACCGGCCGCAACAAATCAGTCCGGTTGGAATTACGCTGCCCAGATCCCTCAGCGAATCCTTATCTGGCTTTTGCTGCTATGCTGGCAGCCGGATTGGAAGGAATTGATAAAAAAATTGTTTGCCCTGACCCGCTTAATAACCTCAATATTTGGAACCTGAGTGAAGAAGAGCGAAAAGAGAAAAATATAGAATCCCTGCCCGGATCACTGGCAGAAGCCATGAACGAATTTGAGGCTGACGAAGTGATCAAAAAGGCCTTGGGATCTACCATTTGTGGTGTATTCAGTAGAGCGAAATGGGCTGAGGTTGAAGAGTATCGGACCAGGGTTACGGATTGGGAAATCAGCCGTTATCTGGAGCTGGCCTGATTATCCCTGTGGAAGATCAGAGAATACCAATTAGATATTATTGAGAAGGTTGGCCACTATGGCTGTTGAAACCAGGTACATTCCTGTGGAAACGGGAGGAGATGGCGATATCCTGGATCTTACTCAGGATATCCAGAATCAAATTAACAGTAGTGGGATCAATGATGGAGTTGTCACAATCTTTACACCTTCTGCAACCAGTGGAATTACTACCCTGGAATTTGAGCCTGGTTGTGTGAAGGATTTACAAAGGCTTTTTAATGAAATCATCCCGCCTGAGAGGGATTATGCCCATAATCAGCGGTGGGGGGATGGAAACGGGCACAGCCACACCCGGGCGGGGTTAATCAAGCCTTCCCTGACGGTTCCCATTGTCGAAGGTAAAATGACATTGGGTACCTGGCAGTCGATCATCCTGGTGGATTTTGACAACAGGCCCAGGGAGAGACAGTTGGTGTTGCAAATTATGGGTGAGTAAATGTATTATCAATGAAAGAAGCCTGGAGAATTCTCCAGGCTTGATTATTTTCAGGCCAACACATATTCTCAGTTTTCTACCACATCAAGCATGC
>CAYUXO010000064.1:0-15003 GCA_964448865.1 uncultured Anaerolineales bacterium | reverse complement strand
TTCGGCTTCAACCTGTCACCATACCGCTCAGTTAGGTTTTTTCACCGGAGCCAACGTTAAACGTTCCAGGTTGATATTTCACTGTCATTGCGAGGAAGGAAGCTTAGCTTCCTGACGCGGCAATCTCCCATTATTTATAATGCTAAATCTCAATAAAGAGATCCTTCAATTCAGGGTTGATAGACTCAATTAGGTCAATTTTTGATATCCTCGACCCTACTTTGATCTGTTTTTTCCTTTCTATTGCTGCTCTTGCATAAAATAAAACCTCAAAGAAGACTAACTTATAGAGGTTGTACTTTTTTACAAACTTGGATCCCTTACCGGATTTGTGTTCATGTATACGTCTATGGAGATTGTTTGTGACACCAGTATAGAGTGTTGTATGATGTTCATTTGTCATTATATAGACATAATAGGATTTTTCAATCAACATTTCCCCCTTGGATTCTAGCCCTGACAGAAATAATACTAATTTCACCCACACCGTTCCACAAAACTCTCGATCTTCTCCAGAGCAATTTCAATCTTCTCATATTTGGTGGCATAAGAGCAGCGCACAAAACCAGCTCCTCCAGCCCCAAAAGCCGATCCGGGAACAACAGCCACCTTTTCTTCTTCAAGCAGCTTCTGGGAAAATTCTTCGTCATCCATTCCCGTACTGGTGATCTTCGGAAATGCATAAAAAGCGCCTTTGGGCAGGAAGGTTTCCAGGCCGATCTCATTCAATCTGGTGACAATTAATTGGCGGCGGCGGTCATATTTCAGGCGCATCTCTTCAGCGTGATCAGCCCCCAGCTGAATAGCAGCCAGGGCGGCATACTGAGATACAGAAGGCGCTGACATCACTGTATATTGGTGAACCCGGACTAAACCGGACAAGATATTTTCCGGAGCCGCTGCATAACCAACTCTCCAGCCTGTCATAGCGTAGCTCTTGGAAAACCCCCCCAGAGTGATGGTTCGTTCCTTCATGCCTGGCAGGGCTGCAAAACAAACATGCTCGACTCCATATACCAGCGTGTCATAAATCTCATCCGAAATGACCAGCAGGTCATGTTTTAGCGCTATCTGGCTGATGGCCATTAAGTTTTCACGGGTGGCAACTGCCCCGGTGGGGTTATTGGGAAAACCGATAAAGATGGCTTTGGTTCGGGGGGTAATGGCAGCTTCAATCAAATCTAGTTCCGGCTGGAATTTATTTTCCAGCGAACCCGGAACTTCTACAGGGACTCCTCCGGCCAGGAGCACTTCTGCCTGGTAGGACACGAAACAGGGTGTGGGGATGATGATCTCTTCCCCGGGATTGATAACAGCAGTCAGGGCCAGGTATAAAGCTTCTGAGACCCCGACCGTAACCACAACCTCATCGGTCGGATCATATTTGATCTGGTATTTTTCTTCCAGCTGATCAGCGATCGCTTCTCGAAGTTCGTATATGCCAGCATTCGAAGTATAGTGAGTTTCACCTTTTTTCAGGGCAGTTATGCCCGCCTCAAGAATAGGGGCAGGTGTGGTGAAATCTGGTTCACCAATGCTCAACGAGATAACATCATCCATGGTAGCAACGATGTCAAAGAATTTTCTGATCCCTGATGGTTTTAATTCGGCAACTCGGGTAGCGACAAAATCTCTGGGCATGGATCTCCTCTGTCAAACTCGTTTTATGATAGCTGGTTAGATTTCAATTTCTGTGTTATCCCCGATATTGAGGGATTGTGAACCTCCCTTCAAGGAGGTATTCTGGCCGATCATGGATCCACTCAGGTTGGCATCAACCACCTGGGACCCTTTTTCAATGATGGAATTCTGGATCACACTTCCCAGAATTTTGCAGCCCGCTTCGATTGCGACATGGGGGCCAATGACTGAAGATTCCACCTCAGCTTCAGAATGAACAAATACAGGAGGAATGATTTTCACGCCTATGCGCTGGGCTGCTTTTTCAGAATTATCATGACCGTGATCCAGCAAATACCGGTTGGTGCTCAGCATAGCCTCAAAGGTCCCTGCATCCAGCCAGACATTCACTTTCTGAGTGCGCATCTTGCAGCTATTTTCTTCCAGCATGATATTTATCGCGTCAGCCAGGAAGAATTCTCCCTTGAGCTGGACCTGTTGATCAATTTGCTGTTCAATTGCATTAATTAAATCCCGGCCATCCTTAAAATAATAAAACCCAACCAGGGCAAGATTATTATCCATGGCTTTGGGTTTTTCAATTAACCGAGTGACCAGCTGGTTTTTTCCCAGCTCTGCCACACCAAATCTTCGAGGGTCGGGCACCGGTTTTACCCAGGCGACAACGTCAGATTCTTCCTGATCGAGGAATGACAGATCGGTCTCTATCAATGTGTCCGCAAAGACCATGACCATGGGACCATCCACAAAATCTTTAGCCAGGTAAATGGCATGGGATTGTCCTTTCATTTCTTCCTGGACGACAAAATCTACCTTTAGATCGGGATGTTCCGCGGTCATGAATTCCTTAATCTTATCCCCCAGGTAGCCGACGATAAAAACATACTCCACCTGGACTTTCCCGGGCAGGGTGTTAAAAGTATCCAGGACATGTTCAATAACAGCTTTTCCTGCCAAACCAAGCAGTTGCTTGGGTCTGCTCCAGGTGTGGGGGCGCAGCCGTTTACCAAAACCTGCCATGGGAATGACAACTTTCAATTTCTGATCCATAATTTCCCCTTTTAAGACTCTTTTTCCAAATTTTCATTATAACGGAAGCGCGAAGCGAGGTGTACTGACAAATGACAGTGTTTAATCTGTCATTGCGAGGAGGCCGCAGGCCGACGCGGCAATCTCCTGATAGGATTAGGACCAAAGATTATGAAATCCCCGAGAACTGGGGATTGCCGCGCTCTCTTCGTTCGCTCGCAATGACAGTATTATTTCAACTGCTCTTCCAGTTCTGCCATGGTATTTTCAATCAAGTCCACTACAGAACCCTAAAACATCTCGCTCGAGGGAGAGTTGGCACTCTCCCGGCTATCAAATCCGCAGGAGCTGGCCTTTCGTCTAAGCTCAAGACAGGCGCTCCTGCTTGAGCTTGGGGGTAGGTCAAGACCGAAGGATGCTGCCGGAGAGGAAATGTCAATGATAATCCCATTTCGACTGCGATCAGCTTCGCTTCTCTCCGCTCAATGAGTTGGGTGGTTGACTGATTCCGGAGACTATTATTTCAGCTGCCCCTCCAAATCAGCCATGGTGGATTCAATCAACTGCACAACCGATCCCAAGGTATCCTTGTCAAAAGCCAATTTGGCGCCTGATATTTCATAAAGCTCCGGCAAGGATGCCGTTCCCCCAAGAGCCAGGGCTGCCCGGTAATCCCGGATAGCTTGGGCGGGGTCCTGGCGGGCTTTTTCCCAGATCTGGAATGCTCCCAGGGAGGCCAGGCCATATTCTATATAGTAAAAGGGTACATGATGAATGTGAAGTTTACGCTGCCAGCCGGTCATCTTGATCTCATCAAAACCATCCCAATTAATCTCAGGCATGTATTCATCAATCAATTCAGCCCATTTATCATCACAGGCCCCGGGATTGCTGCCTTGGTCGTGATTTTCATAAACCCAGTGTTGAAAAGCCACCACAACAGCCATATAGGGCCAGAATAGGAGCTTTTCTTCCAGGTTCAATAGTCTGGCAAGGGCTGCATCCCGGGTTGACATAAAACCTCCCTGATCCTCCCCCAGGTATGGTTCAGCCAATAGTTCCATAGCAGTGGAAGCAACCTCGTTAAATTCCATTCCGGCGCGCCATTGATGTTGATAATCCAGGTTGACCCGCTCATAAACATGGAAGGCGTGTCCAGCCTCGTGGAAAAGAACCCGAAGGTCTGAGCTTTTGCCAGTAGAATTCATAAAGATAAAGGGAACACCTTCAGTTGCAAAGGAAGTGCAGAATCCACCAGGGGCCTTGCCTTTGCGGTTCATCAGATCCAGCAGCTCCCCTTCCACCATGGAATTAAAATATCCACCCAGCAGCGGATCAACCCGGTTGAGTATTGCCCCTACTTTGGTAGTGAACTCCTCTTCCGTCTCAAAAACCTCGATGGCAGGCAAACTGAATGTAGTTTGATTATCCAGCAGATCCCAGGGACGCACCTGGTCGATTCCCAGGCGGGCCTGGTAACGCTGGTAGATCCGGGTGGCAGCCGGGACAGCAACATCTTTAATAGCCTGGATAAACTGCTTGCTTTCAGCCGGACTGTAATCCAGGCGAAGTCTTTTCTTCCAGCTGAACGAGCGATAATCGGGGAAATCGGCATTGACAGCCAGATCTGCTCGCAGCTTCATGAACTGGGTCCAGAGGCTATTAATGGCATCCCGATCTTCCAGCTGTCGTTCAGCCAGTAATTCCCATAATTTTTGGCGTTCTTCCCGGTCGGTAGTAAGTAGGGCGGTCTTGACCTGAACCAGGGTCAGCTCCTCACCCTCCCACTCAATCGTTTGGGCACCCGAGATCTTGTTATATTCTGTGCCCAATTTACTTTCCTGGGTAATCAGGGGCAGGTTCTCCTCCCGGAAGGTATCAGCTTCCACACGCATCTTCTTGAGAGCCAGCTCCATCCCCGCCGGCTCTAAACCACTTTCGAGCAGCTTCTCCTTGAGTTTCTGGTCGGCTGATTGAGCAGAAGAGTAAAACTCCTCCAGGAAGTGATGGAAGGTTTTTTCAGCACCTTCATCGGTCGTGTCCAGATCTGTCGCCAGGGAAAGCCGGGCGTTTCTTTCATCCACCAGCTTGCGAAGTTCAGACCAATCACCCATCCAATCGTCAAGGGTTTCTTCCCTCAGCTCTCTCTCCAGAAGCGATTGATAATAAGGTTCAACCTGCTCCCAGGTGGAAGTGGAATATTCTTGAAATGATGGTGTTTTCATGATTATCCTCAATTACAGATGATTTGCCGTGTCCGGTGTGTTTGGACAGCAAATAATTCTTCTCTTTATTTTAGCAAGTTGTCCCACCCCAGGCTATACCAGAGCAAATATTCACCCAGATGAGCTTTCCAATAGAGGTCTTCGTGTAAACCCGGATAAACATTCCAGTCGTGTGTTACCTCTAACTTATTCAAAACTTTTTCCAAATTTTTTACAGCTTCCAAGTTATTATCTCCTTCTCCAATATCCAGATAGATCCGCGGCATGCGCGAATGGGGTATCACCTCGATCCAGCCTGGAATTCGGTCCAAATCCCCATAAAACAAAGGAGTACTGTGAGCTCCGATAGAGCCAAACATGCCCCAGTGCAGTAAGCCAATCCGCAGGGACCAATTGCCTCCCCGGGATAATCCACCAATTGCCCGATAATCTCTATCCGCCAGGGTTCGGTATTCTTTCTCTATCCAGGGCAGCAGTTCTGTCACCAGGTAATCCCCAAAGGGATTCTCTGGCAGGGAGACCCAGGTTAATTCCAGCGGCATGACGATGATCAGGGGAGGAATGGCAGATTCAGAGATCAATTGATCCGCCCTATCGGCGATGCCCAGATCAACCCACTGCTGATCATTTTCCGTTGCCCCATGGAGAAGATAGAGAGTTGGATAGCCCCTATCGGTATCAAATTCATAACAGGGCGGAGTGTAGACCCTGCCTGATATTTCCACTCCCCCCCGGGAAATCTGGTAGGCCTCGATTGAACCTGAAATCTCAACACAGTCCAATCCTTCAGGAGTTGGAGATGAAACTTGAGGTTCAGCAGTTGTCCTGGGGGTATGGGTTGGCAGCGATGGAGATTCAGAAGTCATGGTAGGAACCAATGTACTGTCTGAAATGACCAGCGTTACATCAGCTGTTGTGACTATACTGCAGGCGGACAGGGACAGCAAGAGAGTTAGTCCAACCAACCAGGAAATATTCAATCTAGCTGTTTTTCCCAGCATTTTTCTTGGGTTTGAGCTCTAACTTGGAGGATTTTTTTAGATCTTGAGGTTCTTCTGGTTGGGGATCTTCACTGATCTCCAGCTCCGGGGGTTCCTCCTCCATTTGGATCTTGCCCCGCAGATAAGCTCCCTCTTCAGTAGAAAAACGAACTGTGGTGACATTTCCCCACACCCGTCCTGTGCTGCGGATTTCGACTCGTTTAGCCTCGATATCACTGCGGACAGATCCTCCCACAATGACGGTATCAGCTTTGATCAAATCGCTTTCCACCCGGCCCTTTTGATCAATGATAACTATGCCATCCAGATCAATTTTTCCATCGAATAACCCTTCAATTCGGAGGCCACCCCTTCCAGAGATCTCTCCTTTCCAGTTAGTATCTTCTCCCAATATGGAAGTTACCCTGAATTGAACGGGGGGTGCTTCCTGGCTGGGGGCGGGTTCTTCACGTCTTCTAAACATATCGGCTCCAAATGATAGATATTTATGATGCCTTTAGGCTTTGATAATTTACCACAAATCGCCAGTCAATGCTCTTCCAGGGTTCGGGAACAGCGTTTAAACCCACCCGGGGACTGGACTTGATCAATTTCGGATTGAGCTCTATTCCGGATTCAAGATAGATTAAAGAATCCGGTACACAGGTATTTACGCCATTCAAATCCCCATCAATTGCCAGCGATTGGCAAATCTTTGCCGGACCATTTGTCCAAAGCCGTTCAGGCTGACCCTTCCTGCTTTTGGAAATAAAATCCTGCCCTTCTACTGGTTGGATAGACCTGATCAATACTGCTCCCGGAAAACCTTGCCTCTCTGTCACAAAATTCAGCAGCCAATGCATGCCATAAATGAAATAAATATAAGTCCAGCCCGCTGGTCCATACATCAATTCTGTGCGGGGAGTTCGGCCTGCCCGGGCGTGGCAGGCCAGGTCTTCTTCGCCCCGGTAAGCTTCCGTCTCCAGGATGATCCCTGAGATGCGCTGTGGTCCGATCTGCCGGACCAGCTGTTTGCCCAATAGATCCCGGGCAACCTCGACTGTATCGCGGGAAAAGAAGGCTTCGTTCAGGCGGGTGGTCATATAGGTATTTTACTTTAGGACGGTGTTAGGAGCGAGGTGATCGGGACTCTGACGGAGGACCGATTGAACTGTCATTGCGAGGGAGCCTGAGCCTGACGAAGGGGGACGAAGCAATCTCCTCGGAGGTTGAGGGGTTCAACTATGAAAATCGTATTAACAGGAGATTGCCGCTTCAGTAAGCTTCGCTTCCTTCCTCGCAATGACATAAAAGGTGAAATTTCAATCGCTAACTTGAAACCGTGGATCCAGCTTCAGGGTTTGTTTTAAACCTTTCCTCAGCGTGTATTTAGGCCTGTATCCCAGCAGTTTTTTAGCCCGGGTGATATCTGCCCGCATACGGTTTACGCCGCCTTTTGCTTTGTGATTGTAGATGGCCTGGGTTTTTGCCCCTGTGAGCTCAGTAATTACTGCTGCCAGATCCAGAATACTGACCTCATTGCCACTGCCAACATTAATGGTGGCTCCATCAACACCCGAAGCAGCACCAGCTGTGGTCAAAGCTTCAACCACATCATCAAGGTAAACAAAATCCCTGGTCTGGGTACCGCTGTTGTGAATAATCAGCGAGCCGCCCTTGACCGCCTGTCTTAAAAAGTAGGGGATCACCGGGGGATGGTCAGCCGGTAGATGCTGTCCCGGGCCATAGGCATTAAAAATCCTCAGTGTTACCGTCTCAATTCCCCATAGTTTTCCAATGGTTTTAACATAATATTCAGCCGAGAGTTTTGACACCCCGTAAGGAGAGTCTGGAGCAGTAACCATATCCTCATGCAGAGGTTGAGCTATTTGAGCGCCGTATACAGCACCAGAGGAAGTAAAAACCACCCGCTTGACACCAACGTCCCGCATGGCTTCCATGACACTCACCGTTCCGCCCACATTGGTGCTGTTGTATTCCCGGGGATAAAGGATCGATTCCTGAACGGCCACCTTGGCCGCCAGGTGATAAACACACTCCACACCCTGGAGCAAAGTCCACAATTTTGGTCGGTCCAGCATATCCCCTAATTCAAACTGGACCCCGGAGGGTATGGCAGCTTCTTTTCCGGTTGAGAGATCATCCAATCCCAGGACTTCATGACCATCATTAATCAATTTTTGGGCCAGAGCTGATCCTAAAAAGCCGGCTACACCTGTTATCAGTGTTTTCATATATTCATCTACATCCGCATAAGAGTTTTTTTGCTTGAAAATTATAGCACGCCAGGACTATGGTAATCTTTACAAATATCTCAGAATTTTATTATATCAACCCTCCTTCAGTAGTATTTATGAACCTTCTCTAGTAAAATAGGAATCCTACCTGGAAGTTAATTTATATCTCAATTTGTCACGATAACAGACCCGCAATAACAATATGAAAGAGATCTTGTCCCGCATACGCCGCAATCACGGCCTGGAACATGCTACATTAAATATTCTGTCAGCCAGCCATCCTGGGGTTAACTTCGCCGGACACTCCGATGGAGGAGGGTTCTGGATTATTGGCGATATTTCCACAGACGAACTCGGATTGACAGCATCCCGGGCACTGGAAAAACTGCTCTCCGGGCATGAAAACCTGGCAATTCACAAAAACTGCGGCACTAATTTACTTGTTTCTGGTTTTTCTGCCGGCCTGGCAGGAGCTGCCGGATTAATTGGCGTGGGAGACCGCACCCGCGATAAAATTGAACGCATACCGGTGATCACCGCTTTAAGTGTTTTAGCCCTGATGCTTTCAAAACCCATGGGCCCAGTAATTCAAAAGTTATTTACAACCAGCGGAAAGCCGGAAAGCCTGAAAATCATCTCCATCAGGAAACATAACTTAAACGGTATTCCTGCACATCGGATCAGCACCCAGGATTAACATGAGCAGTCCATCTCCCCGCATCTATTTACTGCACGGCAATGACGAATTTGCCATACAGAGCTTTTTAAGGGATCAGCTGATACCTAAAATGGGCGACAGGACTGACGCGGCTATGGATATCACTACCCTGGATGGCAAGACGGAACGGTTAGAATCTGTAAAAGGGGAAGCACAAACCATTCCCTTTTTAAGCAAACGCCGTATGGTGATCCTTGATCACCCCCTGGCACTGGCTAAAAAAAGCCGGGGAAAATTTAAGGAATTTCTGAATGCCGTGCCGGAAACCACCGCCCTGGTGTTAATTGAAGGCGTTTTAACACCGCCCAAGAAGGGAGTGCACTGGCTGCTGGATTGGGTCCAGAAGAATTCCGATATTGGCTGGAATAAAAAATTTTCGCTTCCGACCGGGCCAGCAATGACCAGGTGGATTGAAGACCAGGCGCTAGAATTGGGCGGCAAATTTGACCACCAGGCTGCTGATCTGCTGGCCAGTTATATAAATGAAGACCCCCGTTTAGCCAAAACGGAGATTATCAAGCTGCTCACCTACGTGGATAATGCCCGACCGGTCACAGAAGCGGATGTTGGCAGCCTGGTGTCAGATGTGCGCCAGGGAGATGTGTTTGAAATGGTAGACGCCATTGGCTACGGAGACGGAAAAAAGGCTATGTTCATGCTGCGCCGATTGCTGGATAACAGCGATCCTTTGCCTTTGTTCGGAATGATCGTGAGGCAGTTCCGCTTGCTGATCCAGGTCCGGGAATTGGTGGATGAAAATCCTGCCCAGGATCATTTCAGCATCGCCAAACAAATTGGATCCCACCCCTATCCCATTAAGAAGTTGATGCCCCAGGTGAATTTATTTACCCTGAAGCAGTTAAAGAAGATATTCCATCAATTATCGGAAGTCGATCAGGCTATTAAAACCGGCCAGCTGGAAGGCACCCTGGCCCTGGATCTGCTGATCGCTTCCCTCACCCTATAAGGCTTAACAAAAAACTTATGTTAGAACCTGTCCCAACCATTACCCTAGACAATGGTTTAGAAATCAAACTTAAAGAAATTCACACCGCGCCCTTGATCAGCAGCTGGGTCTGGTACCGGGTTGGATCCCGGGATGAAATTCCCGGCAAACACGGCATCTCCCACTGGGTGGAGCATATGCAGTTTAAGGGCACAAAACGCTTCCCCGCAGATGTGATTGAAAAAGGCGTCGCCCGGGCAGGGGGGGTTTGGAACGCTTTTACCTACCTGGATTGGACCACTTACTTCGAAACTATGCCAGCGGACAAGATCGACCTGGCCCTGGAGCTAGAAGCCGACCGGATGAAAAACACCGGCTATGAGCCAGAGGAAGTCGAATCGGAACGCACGGTGATCATCTCTGAAAGACAGGGAAGGGAGAATAATCCCGGCTTCTGGCTCAACGAAGCCATGCACAACGCGGCCTTCCGGATCCATCCTTACAACCACAGCATCATCGGCGACCGGGTGGACCTGGAATCCATGACCCAGGATGATCTCTACAGTCATTACCAGACTTATTATTCCCCCGGCAACGCGGTAATTACCATAGCAGGTGATTTTGACAAAGAAAAAATGCTGGAGAAGCTCAGTGAACTTTATAAGGACATGCCAGCTGGTGAAGCACCTCCCAGGATTAACAGACCCGAATTACCTCAGCGGGGAGAGCACCGAATAGCCGTAGAAGGACCGGGAGAAACAATTTTGGGCGACGTGATCTATCACACCCCACCAGCCAGCCATCCTGATTTCTTTCCCTTATTAATCCTTGACAGCATCCTTTCCGGACCACAAGGATTAAATATGTTCGGCGGCGGAGGTTTATCCAACAAAACTTCCCGACTCTATGATCGGATGGTTGAGCGTGATGAAGTTGCAGTGGACCTGCACGGCGGGCTTCCGGCAACCATTGACCCTTACCTGTACAGCCTTAATTTTATCATTCACCCCGCTTCAAACCCAGATGCAGCAATAAAAGTACTCGATGAAGAAATTAGTAGAATGCAGGACTCGCCACCCAAACAGGAGGAGCTCCAGCGGGCTGTCAAACAAACCCGGGCCCTTTTCGCTTATGGAGGGGAGAGCATCACCAACCAGGCTTTCTGGATGGGTTTTTCGGAAATGTTCGCCAATTATGAGTGGGTGACCGGATACCTTGAGAACCTGGAAGCCGTCACGCCAGAAGATGTGCAGCGGGCTGCCCAAACTTACTTACAGCCAAAAAATAGATTGGTGGGGTTTTATCATCCTAACAACAAGGGGGGGAACGGTAAATGAGCAAACTTGAGTTCAGTTCACTTAATATCTCTGCCCTGCCCGGGCCGCATGATATTTCCCGGACAGAGCTGAAGAATGGGATCACTCTCTTGGTCCGACCGAATTTTAACACCCTTTCAGTCTCGATCGCCGGATACCTGCAGGCTGGAAGCCTCTATGACCCTGAAGAAAAATTGGGCCTGGCGGATTATACAGCTTCTACATTGATGCGCGGTACAACAAACCGCAATTTTCAGGAAATTTTTGATTCATTGGAATCCATTGGCGCCAGCCTGGGCATCAGCTCCGGAGCCCATACTGCCGGCTTTGGCGGAAAGTCCCTTGGAGATGATCTGCCGGTACTGCTGGAAATGCTGGCAGATGTCCTGCAAAATCCAGTATTTCCCAAAGAACATATCGAGCGGGTCCGCTCCCAACTGCTCACAGGACTGGATCTACGAGCCCAAGACACCGGAGAAATGGCCTCAATGGGATTTGATAAGATCGCCTATGCGGACCATCCCTATCGTTTTCCCAGTGATGGTTATCTTGAGACCATCCAGGCCATCAAAGTCAAGGACCTGGTGAACTTTCATCAAACCTATTATGGGCCTGGCAAGATGGTGATCGTAATTGTCGGCCCCATTAAATCTGACCAGGCTCTGGCCCTGGTAGAGAACAACCTGGGTGATTGGAACAACCCCGATCAGCCCCCTATATTTGAGGTCCCGGATGTTGAGCCGTTGGAGAAATCCATCCAAGTTCATCATGCCGTTGAAGATAAAAGCCAGGCTGACATCATCCTGGGAGTTGTGGGACCAAGGCGGGAGTGGTCAGATTTTTACTCTGGACTGCTGGGTAACAGCATCCTGGGGCAGTTCGGCATGATGGGGCGGATTGGCGAATCGGTGAGGGTCAAATCGGGGTTGGCATATTATGCCTACAGCTCCCTGAGCAGCAGCATCGGACCCGGTCCCTGGACCGTTTCAGCCGGTGTGGATCCTGCCAACCTGGATCAAGCCATTTCCCTGATCAAGGAAGAAATTGTGAGATTCGTATCTGAGCCTGTGAGCCCCGAAGAGCTCTTTGATGTGCAATCAAACTACATCGGCAAACTGCCATTATCGCTGGAATCCAACGGCGGAGTTGCAGGAGCTTTATTAACCATTGAACGCCATCAACTTGGGCTGGACTATTTCCAGGGTTACGAAGAAATGATCAAAAATATCACTCCAGAGAGCATCCTGGAAGCTTCCCGGACTTTCCTCGATCCAGACAAATTAGCCATCTCAACAGCGGGGCCTGAACTATGAACCTATCCTCCGGAATTGACTTGATTGAGATCGACCGCATTCAAAAAGCTCTTGAACGCCACGGTGAGCGCTTCCTAAAGCGGATATTTACTGAAGCCGAATTAGCCCCCCTGCGATCCAAAGGTTTTGCTAATGCAGAGCCCAGGGTTATCGCTGCCGAGCTGGCAGCCAGATTTGCAGCTAAAGAGGCCTGCTCTAAAGCTCTGGGAACAGGCATAGGCCCGGTATCGTGGAAAGAGATGGAAATCCTGAATGAGCCCTCTGGCAAACCTATCCTGCGGCTGTCAGGGCGGGCGGCCCAGATCGCTGGATTTTTGGGCTACACCACCTGGGCGGTGAGCTTGACTCACTCCAAGGAAATGGCTTCCGCGGTGGTGGTGTGCGCGGGGGAAAGTTAAAGGCAGTAAGCAATATTAACACCCTGTTAATGGGGGATTTGAATAAAACAGGCCGAGCACTTTGATACGCATGCTGCCAAGGACAGACAATCTCATCAGCCAGGGCATCCAATTTAGCCTGGAAGTATGTGAACACACAACCAGGCCATCTGAATTCCTACCTTAAGTCTCAATTTATCAAACCATTTACTCTGTCAGATACTCAAAGATGATCCTGCCTGCTTAATAACCTGGTCAATGATCAACGATTTGATAGGATCGTCACTTCTAGTTTCCCTTCAGCGGGGCGGATTTCTGTCGTTTTTCCGTCCTTGACCTCGATCCAGATTTGCCCCAGGGGGACATAATCCATTATGTTGTAAATAAAATCATCAACGACACCTTTGGCGACGCGATCTTTCAATATCTGGCACACTTCATCCCCTCCAGACTCGATAAAGACACCTCCCACGCTGCTGCTGATCTCGAGCTTGAATACCTGCCCGTACCACTCGAGTGCTTGTTCTCCACCTATCTCAAAGGGAAAACCTCCATCGAGCTTGGCAGGAGGGCAATCTATACCCGGAGCATTATCTATGAGGGGGAAATATACACTGCCGGTAACAAACACCGTACCCTCGCCCTGGAGGTTGTAGTTCTCATCCACGGCGAATCGCCCATCCCAGCTGTAATTGGCGCGCAAATCGCCCCCAGAAATCTGTTCCTCAATGTTGATGGACATAATCAGGATCCAGTCTGACTCATGCCAGCCAACGGGGATCGTGATTGTTTCCGTTCGGGGCAGGAAGAATTCCTGCAAGCCTGCGAAGATATTGAACACATCACCTTGTTGTATTCGCACGACAGCTTCAACTGTGCCATCCTCCACTTGTTCTTCACCCTCCCCCCCGGACGGCTCACGCCGTGCTTCCCATACTGCCTCGTTCTTGCCTTCATCATTGGTGTACATCGCGCCGATGCAATTTGCACAACCGCCGTGTTGTTCTAAAACTTCCCCCAGATCCCATTCCACACGCACTCCATCTATCGGCCCTTTGGGAGGTACATCAAATCCCAGGATAGTAGCACAGGAAACGATCTCTGCTGGAAAGTCGCCCGTGAATTCTACCGACACTGTAAAGGTCACAGTGTCGCTATCCCCGTCATGACTCTCATGCGCAGATGATGCCGATCTCTCGATCTTCGTTTCCACGCCCATCATCATCATGATCGCATGCAGCAGGTCCTTCGGATCTAAAAATGACATGGGTCCCAACAATACAGTTTCGGCGGCGTCGGATGCGGTTCCAGCAGCTTGCCAGGCCAAGCTCCAGGCCGCATCGGCATTATCACCACGCACCGCATCACAGAAATCTGCTTGTGCCCGCTGAGCAGTTACCAGGGCCATCAGCCCTTTGGAAGACCCTGTCGATGCCGAAGTTTCCAGGCCATTCGGAGGCACGAACGTATCTAGGAAAAGCAGCCACTCCTGCATCGGGGTTAAGCGAATATCTCCCTCGAAAACAAGTCCCATGGATAGGAAAAGCTGGGCTAACCATTCATCAGAATAGGCTTCGTAGGTAGTTCGATAAAAGGTCTTCAATTCTTCTTGAGATAGTGTCAGGCCATACGGAACCAGCATCTGATAGAAATCAGAAAATGGTCTGTCGCCTTTCTGGCCGTGGTTTATGAGTAAAGACACTTCGAAATCGAACAGGAAAAAATCGTCGGCATTCCGCTCAGATCCGGCCAGTATCTGTTCCGCCTCCTGGGTATAGACACCGATGCCAAGGTTTTGGAGAAGAGACCAAACCCCCCGTTCGACCTCATCCGGGTCCTCCAGCCAGGAAGCCGTTTGCTCTGCGCTGGCTACTTCCCCCAAAGATGGTGGGGCAATGATAGGGATGGATGAGCTGCCAGGCAGACAGCCAGCAAGTATGACAACGAGCAGAAGGAACGAAATATTAACGTTTTTTCCAATGTTAGGGACCAGTTTGGCAAACATGTTGGCCCGTTGCATAATCTTCATTATGAATTCTCCTTAAGTGCGAAAGTCCTGGCAATGATGGGTATTATGGTTGTGTAAATCCAAATAATAGCACAGAGATGCTATTATTTGTTGACGTTACATCTCAAGTTAAGAAACATCAAAGCCTAATGTGTCCAATGAGACCAAAAAACCACGATCTAGATCTCATGT
>CAYUXO010000063.1:13231-15041 GCA_964448865.1 uncultured Anaerolineales bacterium | reverse complement strand
TTTTGGTCCTGCCCGGAAATTTGAAACTATACGGCGAGTTTATTAATGGTGGATTGGAGATAAGTTCTAACCCTTTTTAGATCCAAAGGAGGTAAAAGCAGAGATAATGAAACTTGAAGTTCCCATCCTGTTGTTAATTTATCAAACAAGAAGAGGAGACGTAACATGAAAAGTAATAAATTCTTATTTATCCTCAGTATACTGGTTGTTTTGGGCTTGATTTTGTCAGCCTGCCAGCCTGCCGCTGAGGAACCAGTTGCCGAAGAACCGGCATCTGAAGAAGTAGTTGTAGAGGAAGCCGAAGCCGAAGCCGAAGAAACCGAAGAAGAGGTTGCTGAAGAAGCTTCCGCCCTTCCTGAAAGTGTCCAGTTCTGCACCATCTACTCCACCTCCATCACCGACAATGGCTGGGACCGCTCCGGTCATGAAAGCTTCCTGCGTTTCTTGGAAAGCCCCGGAATGGATATCGAGGTCAAAGAATTGAGATTTGCTGAAGGGCTGTGGGGAGACGAGGCCGAAGCAGCCATGCGGGAATATGCAGAATCCGGCTGTGATATCATCTGGGCCCACGGCGGCTACAATGATATCATCCTCAACACCTACATGGATTATCCAGAAGTCATGTTCGTTGAGGTTGGCTCCGGATGGATCGACGGTGATCAGAACAACTACCACTATATGTACCGCTGTTATGACGGCGTCTATCTGATGGGTGTTTTGGCCGGATTGATGACCGAAGGCACAGCCATAGGTTCAGCAGCTGGTTTCCCAGCAGAAGACGTGAATGATGTCATCAATGCCTTCTTTGCCGGCGCAAAATCGGTCAAACCGGAATTGAAGCAGAAAGTCGGTTTCATCAACTCCTGGTACGACCCCGTGGCCGCTGGCGAACTGGCCGAAGCCCAGAAAGCCGCTGGCGTTGACCAGTTATTAATGGCCGCAGAGAATTTTGACGTTTGTGGTCCAGGTACTGGAGCAATGTGCTATGGCCCCTACATCGATTTCTCAGAGTATTACCCCGGCGCAGTGATGGCAAGTTATCTTGCTACCTGGGACCCTGCTTATGAGTGGGCGCTTGCAGAATGGGCCAAATTCAAAGAGACCGGTGAATGGAATGGTGGTCCATTGGGATTCGAGAACAACATGGCTACCGGTGCTTGCACAGTTATGCTGGGTGCAGGCATTGAAGAGACACTGCCCGCCGATGTGCTTGAGCAGTTCAACGCTACCTATGACGCCATCTTGAGCGGAGAACTGGTACCCGAGCTGGATACCAGTGAACCTGTTTCAGAATAACTAAGTACATAATCTTGGAAAACCGGTGTGCCTCCTGGTAAAACAGGAGGCACACCGGTTTTGAGGAGGAAGCCTTGGACCAGACGGTCGAAACTCCGGTCGGGCATGGCCCGATCCTGCTGGAAACAAAAAAACTAACCAAAAATTTTCCCCTGGTGCTTGCCAACGACCAGGTTGATTTTGAGGTCAGGGAAAAAGAAATTCACTGCCTGTTAGGTGAAAACGGGGCCGGGAAATCTACCCTGGCTGAAGCCATTTTCGGGTTTTATTCTCTTGACGGCGGTGATATTTACTGGAAAGGAGAAAAAACACAAATCCCGTCTCCATCTGCAGCAATGGAACTGGGTATTGGCATGGTGCACCAGCACTTTATGCTGGTGGAAACCCATAGTGTGCTCGATAACATATTGCTTGGGAGGGACACCCCGGGTCCATTGTCGGATGAAAAAGGTGCCCGAGCAAGAATTATTGAACTTTGTGAACAATATGGCGTGACCATGGATCCGGATTCTTT
>CAYUXO010000063.1:0-13131 GCA_964448865.1 uncultured Anaerolineales bacterium | reverse complement strand
AAAAAAGTGGACACGGTCAATACCTGGGAAATCACCAAGGCCGACCTGGCCCGGATGATGGTAGGGAGAGACGTGGTTTTTCGGGTCAAACGGGACGAAATAGACCGGGGAGATCCGGTCTTAGAATTGCGGAGCGTGACTGCCTGCAATGACCTGGGCTTGGAGTGTATAAAAGGTGTTGATCTCTCCATTCATAAAAAGGAAATATTAGGAATCGCTGGCGTGGCCGGCAATGGACAAAAAGAGCTATTTGAAGTTTTAATTGGCATGCGGCAGGCGGAGGGGGGAAAGGTCGTTCTGAACGGGGAAGTAATCTCGGGAAAATCCACCGGGTATATTCGCAAGAAAGGAATGGCCCATATACCCAGTGACCGCATTAAGGAAGGATTGGTGATGGATTTTTCCATTGCTGAGAATATGATCCTGGGCAGTGAATGGACGCCGCCCTATCGTAAAGGATTTCAATTAAACAATAAAGCTATCCGCCCATTTGCCAAACAAGCTATGGAAGATTACGAAATTGCAGCATCTTCTATTGACCATCACACAGGCAGCCTATCGGGTGGAAATTTACAAAAAGTAATTCTGGCCAGAGAGATCGGTTCTAACCCTGCTGTATTAATTGCCAATCAACCCTGCCGGGGATTGGATGTGGGTGTGATTGAATATGTCCATAACCAGCTTTTAAAGCTGCGGGAACAAGGCGCTGGAATAATATTATTCTCAGAGGATCTGGACGAGATCCTGACTCTTTCCGACCGGATTGCAGTCATCTTTAAGGGAGAGATCCTGGGAATCTTTGAAGCATCTGAAGCAAATATTGAAAATATCGGTTTATTAATGGCCGGGGTAAAGGATGGCGACTGATGTTGAAATCTCTGGGGTTTGAGATCGTAAAAAGAGAAAAAATACATCCTTCCGTTCAAATACTGGGAGTAATCGTAGGCCTCGCTGTGGCACTTGTAATTTCCGGCTGGTTAATGAGCCTCACTGGAAATGACCCGATTGAATCCTATAAAGTTATGTTTAATGGAGCGTTCGGGGAGAAGAGAAAGATTTTAAATACATTGATGAGATCGACACCGCTCATGCTCGCGGCGCTGGCAACAGTGCTTGCATTTAAAGCCCAGATTTGGTCAATTGGCCAGGAGGGACAACTATTTGCCGGGGCGATGCTTTCCTTTGCGGTCTACAGAATGATAGATACAGCAGGCTTGCCCAAAGCCCTGCTTTTGGCAATTGTCATCCTGGCGGGTTTTCTGGGAGGGGCGCTGCTGGGAGGATTGGCGGGATGGTTAAAAACTCGCTTTAATGTCGACATCATTATCAGTACGGTGCTGTTGAATTACATCATTACTACTATGCTGCTATTTTTGCTTTATGACCACAAATACTGGATGGGCACAAATAATTACTATCCCCGCAGTGATTTAATCCCCAGAGAATACTGGTTTCCGATCCTGGGAGATACCGGAAGACTCCACATTGGATTCCCGATAGCGGTAATTTTGGCGTTGGTTATTTACTGGATGATCAAAAGAACCCCCTTTGGCTTTGACTTGCGCGCTTTGGGTGCAAATCCAATCGCCACCCAATTTAAGGGAATAAACGTCAAAAAATTGACCCTGATCACCATGTTCCTCAGCGGTGGCTTGGCAGGCTTGGCAGGTGTATTTGAGTTGTTTGGTGTCCATCATAACGTAAATCTGGATATCTCGCCCGGGTATGGCTACACCGGCATAATCGTTGCCTTATTGGTTGACCTCAATCCCGTTTTGGTGATCTTTGCGGCGATCTTCTTTGGAGGATTGATTAATGGAGCAGTGACTATGATTACCAGTACAGGAATTCACACATCGATCACCTACGTAATTCAAGCTTTGATACTGATCTCTGTCATGGTCAGCCGTGCTTTAACCAAATACCGCATCCGGAGGATACACCATGTTGAATGATTTTATACAGGTTGCGGTAATCGTTAACATCCTTGCCGCAACTATTCGCATATCGACACCGCTGTTGTTAGGAGCCATGGGTGAACTGGTCGCGGAGCATTCAGGTGTGATGAATATGGGTCTGGAAGGCATGATGTTATTTGGAATATTTACGGTATGGTTGATTACCTTCCTGGGCGGTACAACAATGATGGGGATAGGAATTTCCATCGTTGTTGGCGGCCTTCTGGGTCTTTTGCTATCTGTTTTAGTTATTTATTTAAAAGTGGATCAGACAGTATCTGGATTAGCGATCAACTTGTTGGCGGTAGGAGTTGGGGAATATTTTCCCCGCATGGTGAATGTTCAAAATGAAATTGTGCAAATTGCGATCCTGCCCAATGTCCAGATACCCTTCCTTTCAGATATCCCCGTCCTCGGAGAAGTTCTCTTTCAGCAAAACCCCTTTACTTACCTGGCATTTATTAGTGTTCCAATCATTGCCTGGTTTTTGCATCGAACGAAATACGGTCTTGCGATTCGCAGTGCTGGTGAAAACCCCAAAGCGGTTGATACCCGCGGTCTCAATGTAAACAGGATCCGTTTATTATCAACTATTTTCGCTGGCACGATGGCTGCTCTTGGGGGTGCTTTTTTAATGTCGGTAACATCCCGGTATTTGCCAGAAATGTCTGCCGGCCGAGGCTGGCTGGCAATTATTATCGTCATTGCCGGCAATTGGAAACCTTCCCGGATGGTAATTGCCACCCTGTTATTTGCTTTCCTGGGAGCACTGCAGGTGACCCTGACAACTTTTGAGATCGCGATCCCGTATGAAATCTTTCTGATCATGCCCTATGTGCTGGCCCTGGTGGCATTGGCGCTCTCTAGGGTGCGTTCCGCCCAGCCTACAAAATTGGGAATACCTTATACGAGAGAATAAATTAAAGGGGTAGGTAAATGTGATCTACCCTCAGACTGCTTATGCCATTCCATTAGTAACGACACTCCTGGTGTTTTCTTTACTTGTAGATGATTTTCCTCTTAAAGCAGAAATATTGATTGACTTGTTACCTCGGTTTTGTTATAGTTTAGTTGTCATACGTATGAGGACTGACAACTAAACGAGTGGATAAGGAGGATGCCGTGAAAGATTGGTTTTTACCTGCCAGCCTGGCATTATTGGCCTGGATCTTGTGGGCTTTTCTTCCCAAACTGGCCGCCCGACATATAGGCCCCCAGAGCGCCATGATTTACCAGGTATTGGGAGGTCTAATCATTGGGATGGGGGTACTGATTAATTTGAAATTCAAAGTTGAATTCAACATACCTGGATTCTCCTATGGCCTGGCAATTGGATTGCTGGGCTTTTTTGGTGCCTTAATGTACCTGGTGGCTGTATCCAAAGGACCTTTGGCTCTCGTTGCTCCTATTACAGCGCTTTATCCCGTGGGAGCGATAATCCTCGGCTTGATCTTTTTGGGAGAAGCCATTACAACTAAACAGGGACTGGGCATCGGATTATCCCTGGTGGCAATTTATTTAATTTCTACATGAAAGGAAGGCTTTAATATCATGTCCAGCAACGAGCTCATTAATGCGATTATCAATTTAGCAGAACAGGATGCTGCCCGCGTTACTTTCCAACTGCTCGCTGAAAAAGTCGACCCGCTAGATATTTTGAGCGACTGTCGTGAAGCGATGACTGTTATCGGTCAGCGTTTTGAAAGCCAGGAGGCATTCCTGCCGGAGTTGATGATGGCTGGAGAGATCCTGAAAGTGATCTCGGATCTAGTAAAACCCGAGATGAAGGCCAGCATTAAACAGGACAAGCGTGAGAAAGTGATTATCGGAACTGTGCAGGGAGACATCCACGATATCGCCAAAGATATTGTGGTTTTTATGCTGGATATTAATGGTTTTGAAGTCTATGACCTGGGTGTGGACGTCGCTCCCCAGGTTTTTTTGCATAAAGTCCAAGAGGAGGGAGCTTCAATCCTCGCCTTAAGTGGGTTTTTAACGTTAGCTTATGATCCTATGAAAGACACTGTACAGGCTGTTCGGGAGGCTGGTTTAGATAAAAAAGTAAAAGTGATGATCGGGGGTGGCCAGGTTGATGAATATGCCTGTCAGTATGCAGGAGCTGATGCCTGGGGTCCTGATGCGATGAGTGCGGTCCGTTTAGCCAAGGATTGGACTTCCAAATAAGCGATTTCTGGAAACAGGGAAAATTTGGGACCAATAAAAGGACGGAGGGATATTTATCAGTGGGACAATGAAAAAGTAATAGGCCAAGGATTATCAATGGCCTAGAATAGAGCGCTCTCATTATTTGCGGAGGACAGTATGGTTGATTTTTTGGAATTGCAAACAGAATTGATGGACCTTTTACTGGGGGATGACCCTGAGGCCAGCCTTGTTTGGGCGAAAAAAACCCTGGACGGTGACCTTGGCGTCACGGATTTTTTCAACCAGGTCTTCACACCAGCCATGGCAGCAGTAGGAGACCAATTTGGGCGCTTGGAAATCTTTTTGCCCGAATTGATGGATGCCGCTGACCGGGCTCAAATGATCAGTGATAAGGTTGTGCAACCGATGTTAGCTGCATCTGACTCTGACCAGGAGCTGATCCGTGGAAAAATTGTAATTGCGTCAGTTAAGGGGGATTTACATGATATAGGAAAGAACATGGTCGTGCTGATGCTGCGCGTTAACGGATTTGATGTGATCGATATGGGTGTTAATGTAGCCCCCCGCGACATACTTGAAAAAGCGAAAGAGGTAAAGGCCGATATTGTCGGACTTTCATCGTTAATGACTACCTCGATGCCCTATATGAAAGAATGTGTTGAGCTCAGGGACGGCTTTGGACTCAAGAACGAATTTAAGGTGATTGTGGGAGGCGCTCCGATCACGGCGGAATACACCGCTGAAATTGGTGCGGACACTTTTGGCACGGATGCAGTCGATGCAGTCGGAAAATGCCTGGCTTTGTTAGATGGACCGGCATAAAGGAAAGGTTATGAAGCAGCACCCCCGATTGATTGAAGTCCTGCAGCTCGCTGAAACAGGACCCATTATGGATGAGGCAGATTTTGAACGCAATCTACTTGGGCCAGCTATTAAGAAACTAGTTGATAAGTATGAGATCCATTATTCCAGCCATGAGATCATCAATTGTGATGATGATCTAGCGAACCGGGTTTTCCAGGCCGGGTTGGAACTGGCCAGCGAGGTGGGTGTATTTAATCAAAGCACCAGCAGGCGGATTACCTGGACCCGGACTGAAATAGAACGGGACCTGTCAAATGCGCATTCTGTAGCCTCCCTCGGTTCGGGTGACCAGCAATTATTGATTTCCGCCAGGAAACCAGATGACCGCAAGCGCATGTCTATCCTGGGAGGTGTGGTCGGTATACCCTTTCCGGAGGAAATGTACATCCCCCTGGTCCTCAGTTTCCTAAAACAGGGAATATTTGATTCTATTGATGGCCCATCCCTGGAAACTGCCTACGGCCACCCCATAAAGGCCGGCACAGGCTGGGAGGTATTGGGGGCCTGGCGGGAGGCGGAACTTGTTCAGGAAGCCCTGAAGATCGCGGGACAACCCGGGAGGGCGGTTTCGGCGGTGGAGCTGGCACCGACGGCAATGGGGGGATTGGCGGGGGTCACCTGGGGGGGCTACCGGACCTTTGATCGGCACCATGTCCCCATGACCAGTGAACTGAAGACCAATCATGATCTACTGGCGATCATCACCCACATCAATAATCTCAATGGAGTGATCGGGGCTTATTACAACCCTATCTACGGCGGTCACGCTGGAGGGTCAGAAGGAGTTGCCATTCTGGCAGTAGCCGGCTTGATCCTGTCTCATCAGCTGACCATGGGGCACATTTTCTGCACTCGCCCAACCCATCCATTTTACGGCTGTGATACCACTCCTGAAATTCTCTGGGCAACCAGCCTGGCCCTGCAAGCCCTGTCCCGCAACAGCAATCTAATGGTTGCCGCATTGGCGGGACCAGCTGGTGGTCCCGGGACAAAAACTATTATCTATGAAAACGCAGCATTTGCCTTGATGGCGCTATCATCAGGAGCGTCGGAATTATTAGCCAGCCACTCTGCGGGAGGCGCGGTGCCGCGGCACGGCAGCGGCCTGGATGCCCGCATCTGCGTTGAAGTTGCCGGGACCATGCCGGGCCTCACCCGCGTAGAGGCCAACGAGCTGATTTCTCAGATCGTGCCCCTGTATGTGGACGAGCTGGAGAAAAAACCCATCGGAAAACCTTTTGAAGAAGTCTATGACCTGGAATCAGTGGAACCGACACCAGAATGGCAGGGCACCTACAATGAAGTCCGGGAAGAGTTGATCCAGGTTGGTTTGCCTTTAGACCAATTTGGATCCTGAATTGAACTTGAATGAATTATTTACTATCCATAAAAAAAGGAGGAATAGATGGGACACAGGGCAAGGATTATTGAAGTTCTCCACCGGGCAGAAACCGGACCGATCATGGAAGAGGAAAAGTTCGAGCGGGAGTTGATCGCACCCACAGTGAAGGAATTGGTCAAGAAATATGACCTTAAATTTGATACCAAGGTGATCGTCAATAGCGATGATGATCTAGCAGACCGGATTTTCCAGGCTGGACTGGACCTGGCTGAAACAACCGGCATGTTCTGCCAGAGCACCAGCCGGCGAATTGTCTGGACCAGGGAAGAGCTCCTGGAAGGCCTGCGCAATTGTCCCTCTGAGGTGGTCATGGGCGCTGGGGTCGATGCTGTGACTGCCAAAGCCCGAGTGCCGGATGATGATCAGCGGGTGATTGTCGCCGGCGGCGCATATGGTGTGCCAGTACCGGAATATATGTATATCCCCATGAGCCTCAGCTATCTTAAAGAAGGAGTTATTGATGTGATCGATAACCCTTCACTGGAAACTGTATACGGTCATCCAGTGAAGGCGGGCTCACCCTGGGAAGTCCTGGCGGCTCGGCGGGAAGCGGAATTGGCTTTACAAGCGGCAAATATCGCCGGACGCCCCGGCATGTGTTTGGGATGTGTCGAGTTATCGGCAACGGCTTTAGGTGGATTGGCAGGCGTTTCCTGGGGAGGTTATCGCACCACGGATTGGCTGCATGCACCCATTATGAGTGAATTGAAAACCAATTACGATATGCTTTCTATAGTAACCCACTCCATTCGGACAGGCACCATTCTTGAAGCCTACTACAATCCCATTTATGGAGGGTTTGTGGGCGGCGCAGAAGGTGTGGCAATTGCCATTGTCGGAGGTTTGATTCTGCTCAACCAATGTCATCCCGGTCATACTTACAATACACGACCCAATCACCCCTTCTATAATTGCGACACTACCCCTGAATTGATTTGGGCAACCAGTCTTGGGGTTCAGGCGCTTACCAGCAATACCAATCTGCTGGTGGATACGCTAGTTGGCCCAGCAGGCGGACCCGGTACCAAAACCATGCTTTATGAGAACGCGGCTTTTGTGGCTGCCACGACTGTCTCTGGGCAATCGCTGATGACCTCTTGCCACTCAGCATCAGGTGGAAGCGTTCCGCGCCATGCCAGCGGCCTGGATTCCAAGATTTGTGGAGAGGTGACTCACGCTGTTCGCGGCATGACCCGCGCTGAAGCAAATGAGATCGTTAAACAGATCATTCCGCTTTATGTGGATGATCTGGATAAGAAACCGATCGGCAAACCCTTTGAGGAAGTTTACGATATCGAAAAAGTTGAGCCCACCCCGGAATGGCAGGGTATGTATGATGAGGTCCGGGATGAGTTGATTAAACTTGGATTGCCTTTGGATCGATTAGTCTAATTTTGAATGGACCCCGCAATTTTGCGGGGTCCAAATGAATTTGGCCTTGGTTGTTATATCAAACTAGCGGAAGGGGAAACTCAAGGAATAATATGAAAAATAATCAGAACTCATTAAGTTTAAGAGATCGCCGGCCGTTGTACATGCAGACAATCGCCGCACTGACAGAGATGATTATCTCCGGCGAACTAAAGACAGGCACCCAGCTTCCACCCGAAGAAGAATTGGCAGGGCAATTTGGCATCTCCCGCTCAACTCTGCGGGAAGCATTGGGACATTTGGAAACCAGGGGATATATTGCCCGCCGCCAGGGCGTAGGCACTTTTGTGACCATCCCCACCGGACCAGGTTTTTTTGGAGGTTTACAGCGTCTGGAGCCTTTCCGGGATCTGGCCCAAGCTGCCGGTGTAAAACACACTCGGGTCAGTAAGAATATCGAGACCCTTGAAGCACCGCCAGAGCTGGCATCTGTATTGAGTACCGAAGTGGGTAAACAATTAGTACGGGTTCAGACCATTGAAGCCATTGACGATATTCGCTGCATGTACTTCGACGATTATTTCATCAACCGGGGTGGGCTGGATAAGAAATTATCCGCCGATCAAGGATCTGTGTTGACATATATGTTTGACGAATGTGATCCCCCGCTCTCTCATACCAGGTCCGAGATATTTGCCATAGAAGCTACAGAGGATGTCGCCAGGAAACTGGATATCGAAACTGGCAAGCCCGTCTTCCATATGGAGGAGACCTATTTTGCAGCCAACGGTGAGATCATTGGTGTAGGATTCATTTATTTTGTAACCGACCGGTTCCGATTTTATGTCACCCGCCGGGCAGTCCGCGACCACACTGCATGAGCTAGAGAGGAACAATGGATTTAACCATACACAATGCGCTTCATGACCGAACATTGGAAACTGTCCACCTGGGCATCCAGAATGGAATAATTGTTTCTGTATCCAATCAGGGAATTGATCCTGGTGAAAAAAGCATCGATGCCAACGGGGTGATGGTTTCACCGGCGCTGATTGAGCCCCATTTTCATATTGAAAACGCACTTCTGTGGGACACCGACAATCTTAATAACAGCGGAACTTTGCGCGAAGCAATAGATATATACGCTGATGTCAAAGTTAAACTTACCGACGCAGATATCCTGCAGCGGGCGACGCTTACCATCTATGAAGCCCTGAAGCACGGTACGCTGTGGATGCGCAACCATGTCGATATTGATCAATATGCCAAACTGGATTTACTGCGCGGGGTTGTGGCAGCCAGGGATAAATTCAAGGGAGTCTTTGATCTACAGATCATTGCTTTTCCCCAGCACGGCCTGGCAAAGAATCCGGAATCGGTGGATCTGATGTGGCAGGCTATGGAAAATGGCGCCCAGCTGGTGGGCGGCATTCCCCACCATGAAAAAAACATGGATGACGGGGCCAAACAAATTGAAATTGTCTTTGAGATTGCAAAAAAATATAATGTGAATATTGACATGCATATTGATGAGACCGACGACCCCTACTGGGTATCTCTTGAGCTGCTGGCCGACAAAACCATTGAGGAAGGCTACCAGGGCCGGGTAACTGCCGGGCATTGTACCTCGATGGCTGCCTGGGATAAAAAAACCCTGGCACGGGTGATCGATAAAGTCAAACAGGCCGAGATCAGCGTGGTTTCCAATACCCCGATCAACCTGCTGTTACAAGGACGTTTGGATGAGATCCCGGTCCGGCGCGGTATTGCCCGCATAAAAGAACTGATTGAAGCCGGGGTGAATGTCTGCTGCGGCCAGGATGATTTGATGAATATGTTTTATCCCTTTGGGCAAATGGATACGCTGGAAGTAGCCAACATTGCTGCCCACGCCGGGCATCTGACTTCCCCGGATGAGATCCAGTATGTTTTTGATATGCCGCGCTATAACGCAGCCAAAAACATCGGCCTGGAGAATTATGGCGTTCATGAAGGCGCTGATGCCAATTTGATCCTGCTCCAGGCAAATTCTGCGGTGGATGCTCTGCGCCGAAAACCGGAACGCCTCTATGTGATCCGGGAAGGAAAAATCCTGGTTCAGAATTCAGTACAAACAACTTATGCAGACTGGATCCCAACGATTAACTAATTTATCTACCTACATCTCAGAGCGAGAAGAGACTGCAATAGAGCCACGCCATTGAAATAAATACGTAATTGGGAGAATCTAAATGGAAAAAACCAAAGTTTATGATTATATGCTTTCGGTACTGGATAAAGCAGAAAAAGGACCAGTTTTGGAAGAAAAAGATTGGGATATTAAATATATCAACCAATCCATTAAAGACCTGATCAAGAAATATGATATCAAGTGGGACAAAGAAACTATGGTCCCCTCCGATGATGCCCTGGCGGACCGGCTCTTTGAGGCCGGGATGGAATTAGCCCGGGAAGTTGGTGTCTATTGCCTGGAGACCAAGCGCCAGATGAAATGGAGCCAGGCGGAGCTGGATTATATTTTATCCACAGCTCCGGATGAAGAAACTATTGGCCTGGGCGATGATAGCGTGACCATCCGGCACCGCCTGCCAGATGCGGACTCAGACATCACAACCATTGGCGGTCCTTATGGAACGCCGGTTCCTGAAGAGTTATTTGTGCCGATTATGACCAGCTACGCCCAGGAGAGAGTCCTGGATTATATTGATAACGCCACTTTGAGCACCACCCACGGGCGGCCCATCAAAGCTGGTTCTCCCTGGGAAGCCGTGGGATGCTGGCAGGAAGCTCAACTATCTTTTGAGGTTTTGGAACGGGTTGGCCGTCCGGGCATGCCGATAGGCTGTGCTGAAGATTCTCCCTCGGAAATCGGCGAGCTGGCGACCTGCACTTACGGCGGATTCCGATTGACTGATTGGCATCATGCTTCTTTTATTTCTGAATTAAAAGTATCTTATGCAGAGCTCACCAAGGCAATCCATTACCAACATACTGGCGCATTTTCGCATAATTTTTATAACACCATCTACGGCGGCTATGTCGGTGGAGCGGATGGATTGGCAATTGCGATTGTTGCCGGAGTTTTATTAATGAAAGCCACCCTAAATGGCACCACTTTTAACCCCGGACCCAGCCATGCTCACTTGAGCTGCAACACTTTCCCGGCCATGATCCCGGCCCTGTCGCTGGGGTTCCAGGCCATCAGCCGCAATTCAAAATTATTAACCTCATCATTCCCAAGACCGATTGGCGGCCCTTGCACCAAAGAATTATTATATGAAGCCGCCGCCATGGCGGTTGCCACCGTACCTTCAGGCATATCGATCCTGGAAGGAATTCAGTCCGCAGCAGGCAGAATTGAAGGACATGTTACGGGTTTGGAAGCCAGGTTCCTGGCCCAGGTAGGTCGGGCAGCGATAGGCTTAACGCGGGCTGAGGCAGATCCATTGGTTCGAAAGTTGACACCCCTTTACGCTGAACAGCAAAAAATGGGTGTCGCCTTGAAGGGTAAACATTTTACTGAGGCATATGATTTGGAAACACTGCAGCCCACTGCTGAATGGCAGGGGATTTACGAAGAAGTCTGCCAGGAAATGGAAGACCTGATTGGTTTGAAACTCTAAATTGACATCCAAACACAAGGGAAAACGATGAATATGGACAAAAACAATTTTGAATACCTGGCTTCAGTGCTGGAAAAAGCGGACACCGGTCCAGTCATCGACGAGAAGGAATGGGATTACCAATATATTGGTGCCAAAGTCAAGGAACTGATCCAGAAATATGATATCTCCTGGGACGCTGATACTTTTGTACCAAATGACGATGCCTTGGCGGATCGTTTATATCAGGCAGCCTGGGAGCTGGCTTTGGAAAGCGGTGTGTTATGCATAAACACTAAAAAACAAATGGTCTGGACGCAGGATGAACTCCAGGCAGCGATTGATTTGGGTCCCTCAGAACTTACAGTTGGCCTGGACAAAGACCAAGTCACCATTAAACAGCGGCGGCCAGAGCAGGACAGCCGGGTTGTGGTATTGGGCGGAGCTTACGGCACTTTAATTGAAGAGGAACTATTTGGCACCATGGTGGAAGCTTATGCCAGGGAACCTCTGCTGGATATTATTGAACCACCTTCAATACCCACAGCTTATGGTCGTCCCATCAGGATTCAATCACCCTGGGAAGCGATTGCCGCCAAACGGGAAGCGGACCTGGCCCTGGCTGCAGTCAAGCGGGCTGGTCGCCCCGGAGTGTGCATTGGAGCAGCCGCCACCTCTGGCAGCGAAATTATAGAATTGGCTGCCACAAGTTATAACGCCTATCGACAGTCCGATTGGCATCATGCCTCCTTCGTTAGCGAAAATAAAGTTAGCTATGCGGACCTGACCCGAGCGGTCCATTTTTACCAGACCGGTTCTATATCACACACATTTTGTGATCCAATCTACGGTGGGTACCTGGGTGGCAAAGAGGGCACAGCTCTTGGATGTGTTGCTGGCCCTATCTTGCTGCGGGCCACTTTGTTTGGGGATACCATCAATGCCGGGCCCAGCCATGCCCACTTAAGCTGTGATACCCACCCTGATTTATTGGCTGCCCAAGCGCTCAGCTTCCAGGCGCTGGCCCGGAACACACACTTGCTGAAAGGAATTCATATCCGACCCGCCCATGGACCCGGTACCCGGGAAATTATGTACGAAGTCGCAGCCATGGCTGTTATGGGCGTTGCTTCGGGTGTGGATTATCTCAAATCTGTCCAATCAGCAACCGGCCGCAATCTGGGACATACTTCACCACTGGAAGCAAGACTCTGTGCCCAGGTTGCCCATGCAGCGGAAGGCATGAGCCGGGAAGAAGGCAATGCCCTGGTCACCCAACTGGTAAATAAATACCGGGATCTATTGCCAACAGCGGATCTGGGCCAGCATTTCAGGGAAACCTATAATCTGGAAACCCTGGAGCCCGCTCCCACCTGGCAGAAGATCTATGATGAAGTGATCGAAGAACTTAAAGAATTGGGTCTTTCCTTGTAAACATGACATTCGGGGATGAGTATGAATATACCAAAAGTTACTATTGATGAATTCTTAAATATTCTAAATAAAGCAGAAACCGGTCCGATAGTGGATATCAATGAATGGGACCAGATCTATATATATCAGACCATCAAGGATCTGGTTAAGAAACACAATATCCAGCTTGATATCCAGGACCCTGGAGTCCCATCCGACGATGATTTGGCCGACCGGGTTTTTGAAGCGGCCATGGATCTGGCTGTCCAGAGCGGTGTGTACTGCACCGATACCCAGCGGCAAATGGTTTTCTCCAGAGAGGAACTAGAGAAGGTCCTGGCCCGGGTTCCGGAAG
>CAYUXO010000062.1:0-15273 GCA_964448865.1 uncultured Anaerolineales bacterium | reverse complement strand
TCCAGGATCCCTGTAACCTGGTAAAAGTGATCAGCTTCAATGTCCTCCAAGGTAATACCGGTTTCCTTATCAATGTAAAGGGTTAACATATTACCGTTGTTGTCGAATAGGTCAATTTCGTAGCTGTAGGTGAATTCCTCGATCCTGGCAATTCTGCCTTCCATCTCCAGCAACCTGCCGATGTACTGATCACGGCTGGAGTTGAATTCTTCAATACTAAGCGGGTCGGGGTTTATATCGGCGCTTTCTCCGGGACCTGCCACAATTTCCACTTGATCCTCAGAGGAGGGGATCAATTCTATTGAGTCCCTGTAAATTTCTATTTTTCCCCGGACTTGAACAGTTGATCCCAGGGGAACTTGCAGGGTGGCCCCAGCTCCTGACACATATATCTGGACTCCACCTGACCCATCTTCAACGTAAAACTTTGCTCCGCTTCCGGCGAAATATCCTCCCACGTACATAGTGCTGATACCTTCAACAACCACTTCTTTATCAACCAGAGTCCTGGCTGTTGAAATGGGGATCGGACCACCGCCAATCTCGCCGTAAAAAGGTCCATTAAAGGCAGGTAGAGGCCAATTATCGGCTTCAAGGTAGCTGTTTTGAAGGGCGAAATCTGCAAACGTATAATCTGCCTCGAGGGGGATCGTCAAAATGAAATTCTCTCCTTCTCCCAGAACAGGAATTACTGACCTGATAATTTCTCCTTCAAGCTTGATACCTGAGGTGCTGTTCTCAAAGAAAATATAATTCGGGAGGGGCATTGAAATTCTCAGGTTTTCCAGCGTGATCCCGGTCTGATTCTTAATGGTCAGATTGGCGTTAAATTCTTCTCCCGGTTTAATAATTAGGGGAATTTCTATCAAGAACTTTAAATCGGAAGCGGCAGAATGGTTAATTGGACTTCCGCTGTTATTGAGGGCAGGTGAGGAATTGAGTCTGAAATCGGTTTTATTATCATTCGAGTCAATCTGATGTTCTGCAGAGGTATTCAGGTTCCTTTTCAGTGAAGTCCCGGGGAGCATTGGAACCGCAGGTGTTCCTTCGGATAGATGAGCTGGACCGGTTCCCCAGGCAAGTTGATCTTCAACCAGATCTCCTTTCCTGAGGGATAATCCTCCCCTGGTGGGAACCAGAGGTTGATTGAATGTTTCATCGCCGAGGACGGGAAACTCCTGGCCTTCAAGGATTAGAGCGTAATACCCCAGGGGAGGAATCAAAGCGGTTTCATTCCATTGCACCAGTCTGATCTCTTCCGCGCCGTCGTTTAACTGGTACCAGAGTGTGTAACCATTTAAATCGGCAATCTCAGTGCCGGGGTTATAAAGCTCAATAAAATCGGCCTGATTGTTGCCTTCAATGCCTGTCAAAATCTCACTGATCAGGATTTGGACAGGCACATATTGCAATATCAATGGTTGATCCTGGATTGCCGGGGCAGCAGCCTGGCAGCCGCTAATAATTATCAGAAGAGTCAGGATAAACAGGATTTTGTTTGTTTTCATCAATACCTCAAGTGGAATTTATTTATTATCTGCTCAATATTGTACCTTCTGTTGGGTAGGAATCGGAGCGCCGTTTTTATTTAAGGGAAATAAAAAATCCGGAGGGATTGTTGGCCTTCCGGATTTTTTTATGGGGGAAGATGGATTTAGTTAATACAACTGTAATCCCAGCTGCAAGTATCTGGGTCCCATTTGGCACAGGGATCAATTGGTGGGGTTTCAGGTTGACAAGATTCTGATGGGGAAGAGATCACAGGTGAAGAGATCACAGTGCAGAGATTTGGAAGATTCTGATACCTATCTCCGAATATCCAGCCGCAGGTGTTGTCCAGGTAATAAATCGAGTTGACCTGGTAATAATCTACAGGGTCATATTTATCAGCCCCCAGATCCTCTTTCATGGCCCACGTCCACCACTCAAATGAATCTACATCACCTAATAAGCTGGATTTAAAACTTATTTCAACTAGACCGGGAAGCGTGGAGTAGGTCTTGGCCCAGGCAAGGTCCGGATCCTGACCAACACCCTGGTCAAAAATTAATTCCTCATAACCATCCCCTTCAAAAGAAGTATCAGCTTGCATAGCTGTTGGACCGCCGACATCATTATTCTTATCCAGCCAAACCCTGACGCCATCTACAACCCACGTATCGGGGGAGAAAGAAGATGGGCTTTCAACTGATATCAATATGTCTCCTTTGGCATCGAGATCAAGATCAATTTCAATGGCATAAATGCCATCAAGTACAATATCATCATAACCATCAGTGAACAAATAGATTCTGGCATAATGCCAGTTTTCGTCCTGGCCAAACTCACTCTGAACAATATCAAGCTGGGGTAAGTAATCTCCATTATCCTGGTTGACCGGTCGTTCAAAATAGTTAATTTCCCATTGATCACAACTATTGCTAAGTGTTAGCGGACCTGCTGCAGCAGCCAGGTGTCCGGTAGTGCAATCGAATATTCGTTGAAGGGGAGATAATACGAATTCACCTGGATAATCAAGGTGAATTATTTCCGGAATTGGTGTAGCCGTAGGCGGGGATGGTTCTGTGGGTGGGATGGCAGTGTTTTTCGCCTGGTCATTCCCGCTTTCAACCTCAGGGACAATATTATTGGCGTTGGTGTCATCGTCAGGCAGATCAGGGGATTGGCATCCGGTGAGCAAAAGCATTAACAATAATATAATGATCCAGATCTTTTTCATTTGTTACAACTCCTTGTATTGAAGAGCAGTGGATAGATGAGTTGAGTGACTGTGTTGTTGTAACTGTTCTTATCGAAACAACAGTATACCAGCGAATTTACAGCTTACGGCATGAATGTTAGGATCAATTTTACCTATTCTTTCGAGATCATTTCCAGGAAAATGTTAACGTCTACTTTGAACTAAATTTAATTCTTAAGCCTTTGGATTGGATTGATCATTTTTTAAGGTTGGGTCATGCTAAAATAATGAAAGAAAGATGATCATCAAGGGAGGGATTTTGTGTTGGTTCTAATACGCGGGGGAGGGGATCTAGCCAGCGGTATTGCCGTCCGATTGGTCAAGTCAGGTTTCCAGGTGGTGATCACTGAACTACCAGAACCCTTGACGGTCCGGCGGGCGGTGTCATTTGCTGAAGCAGTAGATGAGAAACGGGTTCAGGTGGAAGGTATTACCGGAGAATTTGTACTGCAGCCGGGGGAGATCAAGCGAGTGCTGCAATCCGGAGGGTTGCCGGTTCTGGTGGACCCCGACCTTTCTTTCCTGGATGAGATCCAGCCAGATGTGTTGGTTGACGCCAGGATGCGAAAATCAGCTCCGGCTGAAGGCAAAGAACTGGCAACGCTGGTCATAGGACTTGGCCCGGGTTTCGTTGCAGACGAAAACTGCCATGCCGTGATCGAGACAAACCGGGGTCATCATCTGGGTCGGGTGATTTGGTCCGGACCTCCCCAGGAGGACACCGGGGTTCCCGGAGAATTTATGGGATATGGATCAGAGCGGGTCCTGCGGGCACCTACAGCTGGAAAAGTCCAAACAGGAGCCCAGATCGGAGACCGCGTAAAAAAAGGAACCATGATCGCCCTGGTGGGAGATCAGGCGGTTTTTTCCCCTTTTGATGGGATCCTGAGAGGTTTGATCAAACCTGGATCGGTTGTTGAAAAGGGAATGAAAATCGGAGATGTTGATCCCAGAGATGATCCCACGATCTGGTCCCAGATCTCAGATAAATCCCGGGCGATCGGGGGGGCAGTTTTGGAAGCTATCCTGGCATGTCCTGATTTAAGGTCTGGTTTATGGATCTAGTTAACAGGTTTAGATTATCGGGGAGTTCACGGATTGCCCTGGTTGGATCCGGTGGAAAAACAACCCTGATGTTCCAATTGGCGAAAGATTATCAAACCAGGGTAATCCTGACCACTTCAACACACATGGCCCAGGATCAACTCAAAGGTGCTGATCACCATATCGAGGTCCATGATGGAGGGGACATCCCTGATCCTTCTGAGAATTTACAGGGAGATGTACTGCTTTTTACCGGACCGCCTGTTGAAACCAACCGGGTGGGTGGACTGGATCCTGAGCTCCTGGAAAATCTGCTCAAGCTGGCAGACAGCTGGAATTGCCCGTTGATCATTGAAGCTGATGGGGCCAGGAAACTCCCTCTCAAAGCACCGGCTGATCACGAGCCGCCGATTCCTCATTTTGTAGATACTGTGATCACGGTGATAGGTTTATCCGGATTGGGTAAACCACTTAACGAAAAATGGGTCCATCGTCCGGAATATTTTTCCAGGTTGGTCGATCTTCCTTTGGAATCGGTGATCAACAGCCATCATTTGGTTCATGCGTTAACTTCTGAGAGGGGCGGATTAAAAAATATCCCATCCCGGGCGCATAAAATTTTATTATTCAATCAAATTGACAGCTTCCCTAATTGGAAAACCTTCCATAACCAGCTGGATAAATTACTGGATCATTATCAGATAGTGGCTTTCGGGGTCCTGGAAGACCAGATGCTGCTAGAAGTCCACCATCTTACAGCAGGTATCGTTTTAGCCGGAGGAGGATCAACCAGGTTTGGGGAGCCAAAACAGCTGCTGGATTGGATGGGGATCCCGTTAGTCAAACACATTACTGAAATTGCGAAAAAAGCAGGACTTTCACCTATTCTGGTTATTTCAGGGGCTGCTCATGAGCAAGTGGTTGACGCGCTGGGTGATGATGTAATTATTATTCATAACCAGAATTGGAAGGCTGGCCAAAGCTCATCTGTGAGAGCTGGCATTAAAGGGTTGACAGATGATGTCGGAGCGGCTGTCTTTTTGCTTGTTGATCAACCATTGATACCTCCTGAGTTGATCAAACTGCTCAGGAACAAACATGCCCGGAGTCAAGCAGAGATCCTTTATCCCCTGATAAATGCCCAGGTTGGAAATCCAGTGTTATTTGACAGGTTGGTATTTGAAAAGTTAATACAGCTGGATGGGGATCAGGGCGGCCGAGCTATCTTTAGTATGTTTTCACCCCAATCTGTGGCCTGGAATGACCCTGCAAGTCAACAAGATATTGATTCCCCCGAGGATTACCAGAAATTATTGACATTGATGGCTTGAGAGAAGTAATATCTGGTAAAAATCGGACTTCCTATGTTCCATGATTTCCAGGATTTTATTTATAGTACAATTAATTTGAGCGGTACTATTGTTTGTTGTTGTGCCAGTTCTTTGGTGTTTACCTGACCTTGAATAATCGATGTTATTCTGATAATTCTCTTTGCTTGAGAAAATGTGAGAGATTATGACCTCGGATGTCATTCGGACATTTATTGCTGTAGATTTACCTCCCAGTGTATTGGATGCCCTGGAACAAATTACATCTCAGCTGCAAGAAAAGCTGCCGAATACACCTGTCCGTTGGGTGGATGTTCAGAAAATGCACCTGACCCTGAAATTCCTGGGTGATATATCCAAAGAAAATATTGGGATGGTTGAGAAAATCCTCCTTTCTGAAGGGGTGAAACGTCCTGTAATGGAGATTGGCATTGGAGGTATCGGAGCATTTCCAAAAATGCGGCATCCCCGGGTGATTTGGATCGGTGTGGAAGCGCCTCCGGATTTGTTTGATTTGCGGCGTGGTATCGAGGATGGTGTCGCCCGGTTGGGTTATAACTATGATAAATATGAATTTACTCCTCATCTCACTCTGGGAAGAATTTCTCGAAAAGCATCTGCCCGGGATGTCAGAACTGTGGGCAATGTATTGAATGATTTCCAGGTCGGATTTATCGGAGTAGCCCGAATAGAAGCTGTTCATTTATACCGCAGTGATTTGAGTCCTGATGGAGCAAAATACAGCTGTTTGTACTCAGCACCATTAATTGATCATGAAAATCAAACCGTAACCTAGAGATTAGAAAAGAGGTGGAATCTGGAAGCCAGGAAAGTTGCAGATTATATTGTTCATGTATTGGATGAAAGGAAAGGAGAGGATATCCATTTGATGGATATCCATGAGAACTCAGTATTGGCGGATTTTTTTGTGATTTGTTCTGGTACTAGCCAAAGAATGGTCAAGGGATTAATGGTGGAAGTCCAGGATGAAGTAAAAAAGAAATTTGGATTAAATGGCCGTCTGGAAGGCGAGGCTCAGTCTGGTTGGATGCTGGCAGATTATGGATCAGTCATCCTGCATATCTTTTCACCAGATCGGCGGGACTATTACAGCCTGGAAGAGTTCTGGGCTGAAGCTAAAACAATCCTCAGGCTGCAATAAATTCATTTTATTATAGACTCCCGGAGCTTTTAAAGCTCCGGGAGTCTTATTGGTTATTGGTTGATCCAGAAATCACCTGTAAAAAAAATACATGCAACTCATTTGCTTATCATTACAACACTTTCCCCTGGCCTCAATATCACACCATCTCCCAATCTCAAAATCACAAAGTCCCTTGGTAAATTCCCCCACCGACCGTTAACATCACCCCATTGATATAAGATGCGGCTGGCGATAATATGAATGCGGCTGCCCTCCCAATTTCATCCGGTTCAGCCATTCTATGGAGGGGAATTGCTGAAGTGATCTTTTCCATTTCCTGGTCAATTGAGGTGTTATTCTGCTTGGCTCTGAATTCTAAGATTTCCTGAACACGTTCAGTTTTGGTCCAGCCTGGCAGCAGGGAATTAAAACGGATACCATCTGGTCCTAACTCCAAAGCTAGACTTTTTGTCAAACCGACAGTCGCTGAACGGATGCTGTTGGATAAGACCAGGTTTGGTATTGGCTGTTTGACGCTGTAAGAAGTAATTGTCAATACACTTGCATTTTGAGATTCTCTCAGGAAGGGCAGGGCAGACTGGATCAAACGGACATGGCTCATAAAGGCGAGTTCGATTGCCCGCTGCCAGACGTCTTCTTTGATCTCCTCAAATTTACCTGAAGGTGGACCACCTGTATTGGTGATCAACAGATCAATCCCTCCCAATTTTCCGGCTGCTTCATTAATAAGAAGTGAAGCCTGAGCAGGGTTGGCAGCATCTCCAACGCAATAATCGGATTGTGTCCCTATTTCTGCATTGATCTTCTGGCAGGCTTTTTTTAATCGACCTTCGTCTCTGCCGTTAATCACTACCTGGCAGCCTTCTCCTGCCAGTATCAAGGCAGACGCATATCCTAATCCCCGACTTGAGCCTGTTACAAACGCTTTTTTCCCCTTAAGTCCTAAATCCATCAACTGCCTCCTTAAATCAACTCGATCCTGTCCTGAATGATATAAAATTGGGGAAAATTCCCTTCTACCCAGGTGATAATTTTTTGTAATGCCCTCTGGGTGTGAGCCCCGTCATTGCTGAGGTAGGTACAACCGATCAAGGTCTCTCCCCATCGATCCTGGAAATCCAACTCTGCCACCGAGATATTAAACTCACGCCCAAGCCTGTTGAGCAGAGGTTTAAGCTGGCTCCGCTTATCTTTTAAGGATGAGCACATTGGTATGTTTAAGTGCAAAGTTAATAATCCAATAGCCATATGATAGTTTATCTCAATTGGTTTTCTTCCTGGTCCATTTGTTGTTCTTGAATTGGTTCTTCAACAGCTCCTCGACCAAATCATTTTCGATCGAACTCAATTGCCCCTCAATTAAATTCAGATTTAATGTCTGGCTGAAACCGCTGATAAAAGCCCTGGCTGCTTGATCCCAGGTAATTTCTTTTTCCAGGACGTCTGCTGCGGTGCAGGCTTTTTGACTCAGGACATGAGCAGCTTCTTCGCGTTCGTCCTCTGTCTTGTAAATCAGTACCCGGGTGATGCGGGTCAGGTCACCTCCCAGGGGGAGAGAGCCATGCTGAAGCAGGGAGTTTTTTTTTCTGGCCTGGGCGCTGCCAATGATCTTTCTGCCAGCGACTGTTATTTCAAAATCAGAAGGGTTTTCAAAACAAACTGGTTGGCTGTTAGCTAGGGGATTTTTTCCCTGATGAATTTCAACTGGAAGATCCATTCGTACCAGCGACACGTACAGCGCTTCAGATAACCGTTGATAACTCTGGGTTAATCCCCCCTCCAGACGGGGATCTGATCTGGGACCTATGACTGCATAAGTCAATTCATCAGTGTGCAGAATAGCCCGACCGCCTGTGGGACGGCGAACAACATCCCATCCGGATACTTCAAGTAAAGTTTGATCGATATCTGAGTAGGGTTGACTGTAACCGAGGGATAGACAAGGTGGATCCCAGCTATAAAGCCTGAGGGTAGGGGGTGCCAGGCCGCTCTCAACAGCAGCCAAAATGGCGGAATCCACCGCCATATTTTCCTTTCCTGACTTGGGGTCAGACAATATTAACCGCCACTCAGTCACCGGGTATACCCCGGTTGGTTTTTCCATAGGGAGAATTATAGCCCATACCTGCGGCAGGATCTGTAACAGCTTGAAAATGCTAAATATATTCATAAAATGGTTGATTTTCATGATGATCAAGTGATTTTTCTTTCCTGGGATGGTGGGATTTTTTCAATTGAAATAATCACCAAGTGGGGCTCAGGTGGGGGTTTTTTGCTGAAAATGACCAATTTGGGTCAATAAAAGCTCAATTAAGTGGTTATTTGCTTGCAAAAAAGGGCACTTTCATATATACTGTGGGTAAATTATGGGACAAAGTGGTAAATAGTGGGACGCCGGGAGACCGGCGATCTGTATTTAATGAGGTAATCGAACATATGTTCTTGGGACAGTATCGGCATTCTCTGGATGATAAGGGAAGGATGATTGTACCGGCCCGGTTCAGAGGTCTCTTATCTGGCAGAATCTATCTCACCCAGGGGTTTGACAACAACCTGCGCGTGCTGCCTGAGGCTGCTTTTGTGTCAATCTATGAGCGGGTAACAGAGATGAGCTCGACCAATCCCACAGCCCGTCAGCTCAGGCGTTTGATCTTCTCTACTGCCCAGCAAGTAGATATCGATAACAACGGACGAATCCTGATCCCCAAATATTTAAGGGAAGTCGCCAACCTTACCTCAGAAGCAATAGTAGTTGGGGTGGGGGAAGCCGTGGAAATCTGGTCGCCTGAAGCCTGGGATAGCCAGAATCAGCTTCTCCAAGACCCTGAGTCAAATGCAGAAAGATTCGCGGCATTGGATATTTAAGGCATTTATCCCATGCCTCATATCCCTGTTCTTTACCAGGAAGTTCTTGATACCTTAAATCCCATTCCTGGCGGCCGGTATGTAGATGGAACTGTCGGGGCAGGAGGACACAGCCGGGGTATTTTGGAATTGAGTTCGCCAGACGGCAAATTACTGGGTTTTGATCGTGATCCAGAAGCTCTGGCACTGGCCGGAAATCAACTGGCTGAGTTTGGAGATCGTGTGGAATTTGTCCAGGGTTCTTATTCTGACCTGGAATTGCACCTTAACAATCGAAATTGGCATGGCATAGATGGCATTTTGCTTGACCTGGGACTCTCGTCCATGCAGTTGGATATTCCTGAGCGAGGATTCTCTTTCCGTAATCACGGACCGCTGGATATGCGTTTTGACCCTGATCAACCATTTTCTGCTGCTGACATCATTAATAACTATTCCAGGGATGATTTAGCAGATCTGATCTATAAGTATGGAGAAGAAAAATCATCCCGGAGAATTGCAGATGCGATCATTGCTAATCGCCCTCTTGAGAGCACAAAAGACTTAGCTGACATTATCAGTGGTGCTATTCGCCGCTCATCAAGGAAAATTCATCCGGCAACACAGACATTCCAGGCTTTGAGAATTGCCGTAAACAATGAATTGGAAGCCCTCGAGGCTTTCTTGCCCCAGGCTTTGGATGCATTGAAACCAGGAGGGCGGTTGGCAATCATTGCTTTTCACTCTCTGGAAGATCGACTGGTAAAACAATTTTTCCGGAGGGAAAGTACTGATTGCACCTGTCCGATTGAGATCCCTATCTGTGTTTGTGACCACTCCGCACAAATCAGGGAAATCTCCAGGAGACCAATTCGACCGGAAGAGAAAGAACTCAAGGTAAATCCCCGGTCGCGGAGTGCGAAACTGCGTGTAGTAGAAAAAATTTTACCAAAGAATGGCACAGGGCTTGCAATTAATTAAAGGATACCTTGCAGTCACATCAGAGTAATTTCATTGAGAGAAAAAATGACCGAATCCTTAATCCAAGCCTATTCAAATTCTCCCCGACGTCAGAAACTCCAGATTATCGGAAGTATTTTCATGGCGATTGTGATCGCGGCAGTGATGTTGATCACTTACCTGGTTGTATCCGCCCGGGTTGTATCAATAGGCAGGCAGCTGCAGCAAGCCAAAGATGAAATTGATAACCTGGTTTACCTGAGTGTCAATTACCGCAACGAGATAGCCAATTTGTCCCGATTTGAGGTAATGGAAACTAAGGCTAAAGAATTGGGTTTCCGTGCTCCGTATCCAGGAGAAGTATTTTATGTTCCAGTGCTGGGATTTGATCTAACAGTAGAAACCCGGGTTGAGATACAGAACGACACCAAGCCGGCGGTTATCAATGTCAACCTGCTTGAATACCACGAGACCTTGTTTGAGTGGATCGGGAAAAAGCTCTCAATATTCCTGTCCCCTTTTGAGGGATTATGAACGAGAAGATCAATTACAACTGGCGATATTTAAGCATTGCAGCCGCATTTTCGCTGTTTGCTGTGGCGATCGTTTATCAAATGATCCGCATCCAGCTGACCGTGGACAGCAGTGATCTGCCTATACCGGGATTGTTAGGTCAGTGGGAAAAGGCAGCCTCACGCAGAGGTTTAATCTTGGATCGTAATGGTCATCTTTTGGCCGGAAATCAAACAGTCTACTCTGTGGATGTCAATTTTGAAGAGTTTTACCAGGAAGGAGAACTGGATGAAGTAAATGTGCTGGCAGATCTGGCAATCGATGTTTTCGGGATCAGTAATCCATATTTGCTGGAGTTCCTGGAACAGGAACCCAGACCACTGACAAAAAATATCACTGTTGAGCGATTTGCATCACAGGAAGACTTATTGGAATACCTGGCTCAAGTAGAAGATTATTATCAGATCTCTACTGACAGGCAGACGGAAGATAATCAAGGGGAGGAGATCCCCTTCTCGATTGAAGAAATGGTCGAGGTGATAGATTGTACTCATCTAATTCGTGTGAGTTGTACGCCGCATCTGACACGAAGCTATCCTGAAGAAATGCTGGCATCCAATATTATCGGATTTGTAATGAGAGATTCCAATCAAGGTCAGTTAGGTATAGAGGAAAAATATGATTCCACACTGTTCGGTAACGATCGAACCTTGTGGGCCCTTTGGGATCCGCACAAAGCTGATCAGGCTCCAGATCCTGATGATGGCGCCAATATCATCCTTACTATTGATAGTGTGCTTCAGGCTGATGTCGAAAATATCCTTGATAAAGCCATTAAAAAGACAGGCGCTCTGGCTGGAACAGTCATTGTCATGAATCCCAGGAATGGGGAAATATTGGTGATGGCTTCTTCTCCCCGGGCGGATATTGATCAATATTGGCAGGAAGATTACAGCGATATTATCAACAATCATGAAAATATCTTCAACTATGCCATCAAAGCCTATGAACCCGGATCGGTTGTAAAAGTTCTCACCATGGCTGCAGCACTTGATGCTGGTGTTGTAGAGCCGAATACGGAATTTATCGATGAAGGCCAGTTTGAAATAGGCGGCGTGACCATTCGCAATTGGAATGACAAAGCCTGGGGACCCCAGAACATGACATCCTGTTTGCAGAACTCTTTAAATGTCTGCCTGGCCTGGGTGGCAACTCAGCTTGAATCCGAACAATTTTACAACTACTTCCAGAGTTTTGGTTTTGGACAGATGACTGGGATCGAATTATCAGGAGAGGCGCCCGGGTTGGTCAAGAGTTATTGGAGTTCAGATTATACCCGCTCAGAGTTGGGAACAAATGCTTTTGGGCAGGGCATAGAAATCACCCCAATCCAGATGGTTAAGGCTGTCTCGGCCATTGCCAACCAGGGAGAGATGGTTGCCCCGCGAATAATTCATTCTATTGTTGATGATGGGTACCGCTACACACCACCGAAAACTGTAGTTGGGCATCCTATCACACCAGAAACTGCTGCAACCCTGACGGAAATGCTCCATCAATCCCTCCAGAATGAATCTTCCCTGGCCCTGGTGCCGGGATACAGCCTGGCGGGTAAAACTGGAACAGCTGAAATCTATGTTCCAGGGCAGGGCTATAAGTCTTCCGCTACCGATACCTCATTTGTAGGTTGGGGACCAACGGACGACCCCCAATTTTTAGTTTATGTCTGGATCTCCAAACCATCTTCTTCGATCTGGGGTTCAGTTGTCGCAGCCCCGGTATTTAAAAAAGTTGTTGAAAGATTGGTAATTCATTTGGGCATACCGCCAGATGCAGTCCGGATGTCATTGCAGGATTCAGATCTATGATAACTTTGCGTGTGGTACTGGAGTCTCTAAAAGGTTCAGCTCCCTCTTGGGCGGAGTTAATCATCCCTGATGTGAGCATTGATTCTCGTACCCTGATACCGGGATCAATGTTTATTGCTCTCAAAGGCGAATCAGTCGATGGACATGATTTCGTATCGGATGCTTTTTCAAACGGAGCATCATTTGCTTTGATCGACCATCCTGTTAGAGATGAGCTTCGGGTTCTGGATCTCCGCACTGGTTCAAAAACCGATTTAGAAACTGACCTTGAAATTCCTTTTTGCCTGCTGGTAGATAATTCTCTGGAGGCTTTGCAAAAAGTGGCAGGAGACTGGCGCCGAAAATTGGATTTGAGGATCATCGGTATCACAGGAAGTGTCGGAAAATCTACCACCAAAGAACTCACTACAACGGTTTTAAAGCAGCGTTATCGAACCCTGAAAAACCCAGGCAATCTTAATAACGAAATTGGATTGCCGATGACTCTCTGGAAGTTGAGTGATGGTCATGACCGGGCTGTGCTTGAAATGGGCTTTTATGTCCCGGGTGAAATCAAATTCCTGTGTGATCTGGCAAAACCGTCTGTTGGGGTGTTGACAACCATTGGAACTGTACATGCAGAAAAGGCTGGAACCCAGGATGAAATTGCCAGAGGTAAAGCGGAGCTGGTCCAGGCCCTTCCGGCAGCGCCGGATGGGGTTGCTATTCTGAACTACGATGACGACCTGGTCAAAGCCATGGCGGATCAAACCGATGCCAGGATATTTTATTACGGATTAAATTCGGAAGCGGAACTTTGGGCAGATCAGGTAGAAGGGCTAGGCCTGGAAGGCATTAAGTTCCGGCTTCACTACCAGGGTGAAACTATTCATCTAAAAGTTCCCCTGATTGGCAGACATTCTGTTCATACTGTTTTAAGGTCCGCAGCAGTAGGCCTTGTGGAAGGATTGTCATGGGGAGAAATCAGTCGGGGCTTGAAATCTGAACATACTCAGCTGCGTTTGGTAGCTGTTAGAGCGACCTGCGGGGCAATGATATTGGATGATACCTATAATGCTTCCCCCAAATCTATGCTGGCAGATCTTAACCTGCTGGAAGAAATGGATGGGCGGAAGGTTGCTGTCCTGGGAGATATGCTTGAATTAGGTCGTTATGAGGAGCAGGGCCACAGGAAAGTAGGTATCCGGGCAGCTGAGGTTGCAAATATTCTGGTTACTGTTGGTGACCGAGCGCTGATCATAGCCAATTCTGCAGCTGATTATGGATTGGACCAATCCATAATCCATTCCTTCCCGGAAAGTGCTGCTGCAGTTGAATTTTTAGATAAGTTTCTTAATGAAGATGATGTGGTGTTAATCAAAGGATCTCGGGGAATGCGCATGGATAAAATCGTCGCTGCACTGGAGGTTGAATCATGACTAATACTTCTATGACATTAGCATTATCAGCCTTCAGTTTTTTATTGACAGTGATCTGGGGTCAGCCCCTCCTGAGGGTATTGCGCATGTTAAATATTGGAGAGCATATCCGGGTGGATGGACCGAAATCCCATTTATCCAAACTTGGAACTCCAACTATGGGTGGTGTGTTAATTCTGTTCCCGGTTGTTTTGCTGACCATTCTATTTAATGCCGTTAAAGTCTTCGGCGTTTCAGTATTTGGCAACTCGGTCATGGTCCCTGTAATTGTTTTCCTGGCCTATGCGATTGTTGGGTCTGTAGATGACTGGATCAGCCTGCGGGGGATTCGGGATGGAGATGGTTTATCCTCCCTGGCAAAATTGATTCTACAATTGTTAATTGCGTTTGGAACAGTGATGGTTCTGCGATTTGCCTTGGATGTTCCTGAACTCTATTTCCCCGGAATGGATTTTGAGATCCATTTGGGTTTCATCTACTTCCCAATTGCCATCATTATCATTGCAGGTTTCTCGAATGCGGTGAATTTTACAGATGGATTGGATGGTTTAGCTGGATTGATCTCTGCCACTGCCTTTGCCGCTTATGGAGCAATTGCCTTGATACAGGGACAAATATTTTTGGCCAGATTCTGTTTTATTCTTGTCGGAGCAATATTTGGTTTCCTGTGGTTTAACGTACATCCTGCTGAATTATTTATGGGAGACACCGGGTCTCTGGCATTAGGAGCTACCCTGGCAGTTGTGGCATTGATGACCGGTCAGTGGGCGGTTTTACCCATTATCGGGATCATCCCCCTGAGTGAACTGCTCAGTGTTGTCATTCAGGTAGTTTTCTTCAAACTTACTGGAGGAAGACGGGTGTTTAAGATGACACCTCTGCACCACCATTTTGAGCTTCTGGGTTGGAGCGAAACTCAGATCGTACAGCGTTTCTGGTTGATTGGACTTGTGGCTGGTTTAGTTGGGATAGCTCTTTCTTTGGCATGATGAATGATTGGAAAGGAAAACACCTGGTTATTTTAGGAGCTGCTCGTCAAGGCTTAGCTCTGGCGCGTTACCTCAGCAAACGGGGAACGGAAATAACCATTACAGATCAAAAGGAAGAACAAGTGTTGAGTACTGTTCAAGAAAGATTTCAGGGTAATGTGAATTGGGTCTTAGGCAGCCATCCGCTTGAGCTGCTTGATACGGCTGACGGATTGTCCCTGTCAGGCGGGATTCCTCTTTCCATTCCCCTGGTACGAACAGCCTTGCAGCGGGGAATCCCCCTGACCAACGATTCCCAGATCTTTATGGAGCTTGTTCCCTGTCTGGTGATCGGCATCACTGGGTCTGCTGGAAAAACCACCACCACCTTGCTGGTTGGGAAGATGGTTGAAGATGCCTATGGA
>CAYUXO010000061.1:7324-15294 GCA_964448865.1 uncultured Anaerolineales bacterium | reverse complement strand
ATGAGGAAAAAAACCAGCAGCTATAAAATGATTGGCCGCTGGTTAATATATTCTTGAAAAAACAGACAAGATTGATATTTACTTTGGTAAATTTTCACTGGCTGTCTGGTAAGCATTACCAAAAAATCCTGCTCCAATCAAGAGCAGGTATGCTGACAAAAAAGACAGCGCAAAGGGGTATAGACAGCATAAGACAACTGTGGCAGCCAGGAAGTATGCCCCGTAATATAAAACCACTGCTGCGCCGATCAGGATCAAAAATACAACTACAAAACCTCCCCCATTTGCCTTAAATAAGGACCAGAGTTCCTTCAACTTAAAGGCTGACTTAAAATCTCCCGTAACAACTGCATGGGTTCCCGCGATCGGAAGGATCAATCCGGTCAGTAAAGATACCATCGCGCCAATGCCCATCATACCAAACCCAATCAGATAACCAGCGATTATGAAACCCAAGGCTTCGGTTTCTGTCATCCCCCCCATTTCCATCAGGAACACAGGAATGAACATCCCCACATATCCGATGGCAAACAACAAGGTTGCCGGGATCATATAAACTGCTCCCACACCAAAAAGCCGGATCCCGTCATTGAAATACGAGCTTAAATCATCCCATTCTGGTAAAGATGGGGATTCGTGATCCACGGCTATTCTTCTGATTATTTCAGCAGCATATCCGAGCAGCAGGACTATCGGGATTACCGGGATAAAACTAAAGAAGACCAGAAGACTGGCTATCAGGAATTTCTTCAGCCAGGCTTGATCCTGAAATGGAAAGGTCAGGATCTGGGCCAGATCGATATCGAGTGGTTTCTTTGCCATAGGAGTCCTCCCCGGTAATTGTTCTTAATTTGTATTATACATAAAAGCATTCCGGTCTGTGTTTTCAGGGGATTCTCGCTAACTTCTAAGACATCAATTTATATAGTAAAAAATAACCAGGTTATCCTATGTTTTTCTCTCTAAAAAGGGTCTTTTTTACCCTAAAACTGCCCTTTTTCTACCCTTCTGCCCAGCAGTACAGAATAAATCAAAGCTGGTATAATCTATCTGTTAGAAAAAAGGAGTATGTGGTGGTTTTTTCTCCCTTCGATTGGCTGTTGGGATATTTCTCTTTAGATATCGGAATTGATTTAGGGACTGCAAATACCCTTGTAAATGTCAAGGGGAAAGGCATTGTCATTCAAGAACCCTCCTGGGTTGCAATCAATAAACGTACCAGGGAACCAATTGCGATTGGTGCAGCAGCAAAAGAAATGATCGGCCGCACACCGGCCGATATTATTACTCTCCGCCCGCTGAGAGATGGTGTGATTTCCGAATTTGAGATCACCCAAGCAATGCTGGAATATTTTATCGCCCGGGCCCATCAGCAGAGTATTGTTCCTATACCCCGACCGCGGGTTGTGATTGGCATTCCTGCCGGAGTAACCGAAGTGGAAAAACGAGCCGTTTACGATGCAGCCATGGCTGCCGGATCCCGCCACACCTATTTAATTGAAGAACCTGTAGCGGCTGCTCTTGGGGCAGGACTGCCCATTGATGAGGTTGGCGGCAGTATGATTGTTGATATCGGCGGCGGCACCTCAGAGGTAGCGATCATGACTATGGGCGGAGTTGTTTCCTCCCGATCCTTACGAGTTGCAGGCGATGAGCTGGATGAAGACATCATCCAATACATTCGCAATAAATACAACATCCTAATTGGACAAAGATTAGCTGAAGAAGCCAAAATAAAGATCGGTTCAGCATTCCCCCTTCCCGAAGAAAAGACTATGACCCTGCGGGGAAGAAATCTGGTTACCGGGCTGCCCGATTCGATTGAAATTTCATCTATTGAGATTCGGGATGCCATCTCAGACTCTGTACAAACAATTATTGATACTGTACGTGATGCTCTGGACGAAACCCCTCCGGAAATTCTCTCTGACCTAATGGACAATGGCGTCTGCATGGCTGGAGGCGGATCATTGCTGCAAGGTCTGGATCAGCGCTTAACCGAAGAACTGAAAATCCGCGCCTGGTTGGCTGAAGACCCGATCAGCTGTGTAGCCCGGGGCGCTGGTATTGCCCTGGAAGATATGGATAAATGGAAGGGTTTGTTTGTCGGCTTGGAGCGCAAAAGTGCTCAACGAGATTAAAAATCCCGGATATTTAACCCCTCCTATCCCCTGATACATCATCAATTACCATCTAAGTCCACTATTGTTGTATTATCCCGGGACAGCGGATTATATCCACTCACAATAAATTCAGGTAGATAACATTCGAAAAGAATGAATACAAGATTCCCAAGATCACTTCAAATCATAGCACTCAGCCTGGTGGCAATTGGCGTTCTCATCCTAGCTTTCAGTGGAGTTTTTACCACTCTATCGAGACTGGTGGTATCACCAATCACATCTATTCAAACCTGGATATCCAGCCAGTACCAGGGGGTTGAAAATTTTATATCAGCCTCCCAGGATATCCGGGAAATACGTCAGCAAAACACCGAATTAGAAGCTGAGAACGCCCGTATGCAAGCCCAGATAGTTGAACTACAACAGCAGTTGGTGGAATATGAAATCTTGTCTGCTCTGCTGGAATTTGCCAGGGCAAATCCTGAACATCGGTACATCGGAGCAGCAGTGATCGGCCGGGATCCCAGTCCCTTTCTGAATTACATCATTATCAACCGGGGGTCTGATGATGGATTAAAGCGCGGTATGCCAGTAGTAACCCAAAACGGTCTGGCGGGGCGGATTGTACAAGTAACAGCAAGCGGAGCCCGAGTCAGCCTGGTAACGGATCCTGTAACTAAAATTAATGTCCGCGTTGAACCATCCCGGAGCGCCGCCGTCCTGTCTGGTTCTATAACTGGTGATATTACACTGGTCCAAATACCCCAGGATGCCGATGTTAATCCCGGCAATTTGATCCTCACCTCGGGTTTAGGCGGAAATTATCCCGCCAATATCATAGTTGGTCAGGTGACCAGTGTAAGAAGTTTTGAAAATGCCCTCTTCCAAAGCGCTTCCGTCCAACCTGTGACAGATTTCAGTGACTTAACCATTGTTCTAGTGATAACTAATTTTGAGCCAATCGATATCAGCCCGCTTGTCCCAGGATCTGGAACACCCTGATTGGTCCCAGAGGCTATTCATGTCAGTGATCTTAAGTATCCCGGTGCTTGGTTTATTAACAATTATTCAGTCTGCAGTTATCAGCAGATTGCCATTAAACCGCGGGACAGCAGATCTAGTACTGGTTGTGCTGGTAGCAATCGCCCTGCAAAAAACTGTTACATATTCCTGGCAGTGGAGTCTTGTGGGCGGATTATTTGTTGACTTCTTTTCCGGGCTGCCTTTTGGAATATTCACAATCAGTTACTTGATCGCTACCGGGCTGGCATTAATTCTAAGGGATAGAATATGGCGCTTTTCTTTCTTAATGCAGCTGTTGGTAGTCCTGGCAGGTACAATTCTCAGCCACGGCTTCACCTATCTGACCCTTTTATTTCAAGGTGCCAGCCTGCCATTCACAATCACCCTTCAGGCTGTTACCTTGCCAAGCATCATTTTAAATTTTACGTTGTCTCTGCCAATATTCATTCTTACACAGGATGTCATCGAACAGTTTAAGCCAGTTGAATAAATTATGTTAAATTCACCAATTTCATCCCAAAATAAAATCACAAACATCCGGATTCTCAGTTTTGCGGGAGTTATCGGGCTGGTCTTTCTGATATTTATTTTCCGCCTTTTTTCCATTCAGATAATTAACGGAGATACCTGGGTAGCTCAGGCGCTGGAAAATCGCCTTCGTGAAATCAGCCTTGCACCCACCAGGGGAGTGATCTTTGATCGCAACGGGATTGTCCTGGCACGCAATGTTGCCTCATACAACGTGGTGGTCACTGCCGCAAACCTGCCTGATGATGAGGGATCCATCCAAAATATCATCAGGTCGCTGGCTGAATACATAGACGTTCCAATTTCTCGAGGAGAAATCACACCCGAAAACCCATTTGTGCCTTGCGTGTCTGATCACGGCATCAGCCAGGTCATCGAATATGGTGAATTAAGTGCTCCCTTCCGGGAGGTAAAGATCGTCTGTAATATCCCTGAAACCGAAGCCAGGATCATACAGGAAAAAGCCATGGACTGGCCCGGAATTTCACTGGAAATTGAAACTGTCCGTGATTACCCCACCGGGTCCCTTACTGCCAGTATTATCGGTTTCTTGGGACCAATATCCAGCATCGAAGAAACATATTACACTGACCGGGGATTTGTTACCAATCGGGACAAGATAGGATATGCGGGCCTGGAACGGTTTTTCGAATCCATTCTATCAGGCAAACCTGGAAAACGGGTTGTTGAAGTTGACGTCGGCGGCCAGATCATCCGGGACGCTGTTCCCGTTATCCCGCCTCTGGCGGGGCAAAATATCTACACAACTCTCGACACACGGCTCCAGCAAGCTGCCGAAGCTATCTTGCTGCATGAGCTGGGGGGGTGGAACGCTTACCTTGGCGAATTGCGCATCACCAGCGGGGTGGTCATAGCCATGAATCCCCAAACCGGGGAAATCCTGGCTATGGTTTCCTATCCAACTTACGAAAACAATAGGATGGCAAGGATCATTCCATCCTATTATTACCAGCAGCTGAATGCAGATGTCAGAAATCCCCTCGTGAACCAGGCAGTAGGAGCTGAACTTCCGGCTGGTTCAGTATTTAAATTAGCTACCGCACTGGGCGCCCTCAATGAGGGAGTGATTACTCCCGAACAGGTCATCACCACACCACCAGAAATTCAATTGGCCAATAAATATACTCCCAATGATCCCGGGAACAGTAGAACCTATGTCGATTGGAAAGAAGATGGATTTGGTGAGCTGGATTTTATCGGCGGATTTTCTAATTCCAGCAATGTTTATTTTTATCAACTCGGCGGCGGCGACGCTGAAGAATTAGGGACCGGTATACCCGGAGAAGTCCCGGAAGGATTGGGAATCTGTCGATTGGGAACTTATGCCCGTGCCCTGGGTTACGGTGACTACCTGGGAATTGAACTTCCAGATGAAGCCGATGGCATCGTCCCCGACCCAAAATGGAAGCGAATCGCTCACGGCGAAAACTGGTCAACTGGAGATACTTACATTACCAGTGTAGGCCAGGGATTTGTCACAGCTACACCTCTTCAGATCCTGGTTTCTGCAGCGACAATTGCCAACGATGGCAAATTAATGCAGCCTACCGTTATCAAAAAAATCACTGATGCCGAAGGCGTTGTTATCCTTCCCTTTGAACCAGTTATAAAGTGGGATCTCACTGTTGATCCAATGATTGATATATACAGCGACCCAACCAGCGCAGGAGGGTGTGAAGCCAAATTGACAGGGGAAAAAATCACTGTTGAACCCTGGGTAATTGATAAAATCCAGGAAGGAATGCGAGCTGTGGTGACTGGCGGAACCCTGGAAGAGGTCTTTGAGAATACCAGTATTACAGTTGCCGGAAAAACCGGGACCGCAGAATACTGTGACACATTTGCCAATGAAAAAGGACTCTGCATACCTGGAAGATGGCCCTCTCATGCTTGGACCCTTGCTTATGCCCCGTACGACAATCCAGAGATCGTGGTGGTTGCTTTTGCCTACAACGGAGGTGAGGGAGCCAGTGTAGCTGGTCCAATCGTACGCCGGACCATTGAAGCTTACTTCGAATTAAAGAACATCGACAGCAGGGCAAGTCTGCCCTGAGTCTCATGCTATAATTTGAGGGATTGAAAAACCTGTTTTTTTCAGTTTTAACGACGGAGTTTTTGACCATGAAAGCCCAGGAAATCGAAATAAAAGGCATTAAAAATGGAATTTTGATTGAGGTAAAGGATGGGGACTGGGCTACCCAACAGAAAGCCGTCCTGTCTCATATCGATCAGAATTTAGCCTTCTTTGAAGGCGCTAAGCTGGTAATCGAAATCGGGGACCGGGCTGTGAAATCTCCTGAACTGGCAGATTTACGAGGTTTTTTATCTGATAGAAAAATCAAACTCTGGGCTGTTTTGAGCACATCCCTGGTCACAGACCGGGCTTCTCAAGACCTTGGTATAGCGATCAAAGTGGATCAGAGCTCACCAGCTCCTGAAAAATTACCGATCAATACCGATCTTGATGGAGAAGAAGCCGTGTTCTTGAATCGAACCTTACGATCCGGTCATAAAGTCCAACATCCAGGACATATTATCGTCCTGGGTGATGTAAACCCTGGAGCCGAGCTGATAGCCGGAGGAAACATCATAGTTTGGGGAAAATTGCGCGGAGTGGTTCATGCAGGAGCTGCCGGAGATAATGATGCAGTTGTTTGTTCGCTGGATCTCTCCCCTACTCAACTGCGAATCGCCGACAAAATTAGCATATCTCCCCCCAGGAAAGGCAAAGCCCGTCCTGAAATCGCCCGCCTGGAAGATGGTCAAGTCACTGCTCAGGATTGGTTCAAATTCAATAAATAAAAGGTACAGGAAACAGGTATGAGCGCTAAAGTTATCACGATCACTTCCGGCAAAGGTGGAGTTGGAAAAACTACCGCCACAGCCAATATCGGAGCCGCGCTTGCCAGCAGAGGGCAGAAAGTGGTTTGCATTGATGCTGATATTGGATTAAGGAATCTGGATATTGTCATGGGTTTAGAAAACCGGATAGTATATGACCTTGTGGATGCTGTTGAAGGACGCTGCCGGTTAAATCAGGCCATGATCAAGGATAAACATATTCCAGATCTGTACCTGATACCGTCAGCCCAGACTCGAGATAAAACAGCCGTTTCTCCCTCGGATATGATCAGGCTGTGTAACGAACTCCGCCAGGACATGGATTGGATCATCGTTGACTCGCCAGCCGGAATCGAGCGGGGATTTAAAAACGCAATTGCTCCAGCAGACCAGGTGATTGTTATTACCAACCCTGAAGTTTCGGCAGTCCGTGATGCTGACCGGATCATCGGCATTGTTGAAGCCGAGGAAAAAGGCACACCCAAGCTGCTGATAAATCGCCTTAACCTGGAAATGGTCAAACAAAATAACATGCTTTCAGCAGATGACGTAGTGGATTTACTGGCCATCCATTTGCTTGGTATCATCCCGGAGGACAAAAAAGTGATCATCAGCACCAACCAGGGTTTACCCATTGCGATGGATGACAAAAGCCTGGCTGGCCAGGCCTACCAGAATATATCCCGGAGGCTGTTAGGAGAAGAGGTACCCCTGCTGGATCTTGATAAAGGCAGTGGTTTTTTCAATCGAATATCAAGCGTATTTGGATCAGGAGATTAACGGCATGGTCAATTTCATTAACAGGATATTTACAAAAGAACCGAGCAGTGCTGAGAAAGCCAAAGACCGCCTGCGCCTGGTATTAATAAACGATCGTACCGATCTGTCGTCAGCTACCCTGGAAGAGTTAAAGGATGATCTTCTGGAAGTCCTTTCCCGCTACATCCAGATCGATCCAAAATCTATTAAGATTGATATCACCCAGGAAGGCCGGCAGCAGAGGTTGATCGCAGATATTCCAATTGCAGGTCCTGTTAGCCGTAAATATTAATTTATGCGTACAATTTCCTGGCGCTATTTCGATTTTTGGCTGCTCGGCGCCGTGGCTTTCCTGACAATTTTTGGTGTTACCATGATCAACTCCGCGATCGCTGGTAACATCGAATTGGTTGAAGCCAATACCGTCACCAAACAAATCATCTTCGCGGGAATTGGCTTCCTGATCATGGTGATCACAGCCATGATCGATTACCGCTATTGGGGAGCTCTCAGCAGTGTTCTTTTCCTGATCACCTTCGGTGCCCTGGCTTTATTATTCCTCTTCGGAGGAGCGCTTTTTGGCTCCTCCCGCTGGTTTACTGTAGGTCCGATCCTGATCCAACCTTCGGAGTTTGCCAAGATCACCATCATCCTGATCATGGCAAATTTCTTCTC
>CAYUXO010000061.1:5514-7224 GCA_964448865.1 uncultured Anaerolineales bacterium | reverse complement strand
TCATCGGTCTTGTTGAAAGTGTTGTTCTCAGGCATAAAGACCTGGAATTTTAGGTCTGGTACAATAATTACCCAATTTCATACATTAAGAAGGAAATATGGCATCCAATCATCCCCCTGCCCGCGTTCGATTTGCGCCCTCACCGACCGGTTATATGCACATTGGCTCAGCAAGGACAGCCTTATACGATTATTTGTTAGCCAGGCAGACCGGAGGCTCTTTTGTGCTGCGTATTGAAGATACTGATCAGAAAAGATACCAGGAAGAAGCTGAGGCTGATTTTAATGGAGCGTTGGAGTGGATGGGCACCGTGCCTGACGAAGGACCCGAACAGGGCGGTCCTTATGCCCCCTACAGGCAGTCCCAACGCGTTCAGATTTATCAGGATCACGCCTCACAGCTCATTGGATCCGGTCATGCCTTTCACTGTTTCTGTTCAGCTGAAAAATTATCTCAGGTCAGGGAAGAACAGATCAAGAACAATCAAAATCCCCATTATGATGGCACCTGTAGATCTCTAACAGCAGAGCAAGTCACTCAAAAGGTTGAAGCCGGTGAATCCTATGTAATTCGTTTTAAAACTCCCCAAACTGGCAGGACAACCTGCACAGACCTTTTAAGGGGAGATATCACCGTGGAAAACAGCTCTCTCGATGACATGGTGTTGATTAAATCGGACGGGATAGCGGTTTACCACCTGGCGGCCATGGTAGATGATTACCTGATGGACATCACCCATGTCATCCGTGGGTCCGAATGGCTGCCAACATTTCCAATCCATGTCCTGATTTACAGAGCCTTAGGTTGGAAAGAGCCAGCCTGGGTGCACCTTTCTGTGTTCCTGAAACCTGATGGCAAAGGCAAGATGAGCAAAAGGGATAATGAACTGGCTCGTGAACAGGGTTTGCCGATCTTTGTCAAAGATATGGATTCCCAGGGTTATTTGCCCGAGGCAGTCATTAACTGGATCGCCCTGATGGGCTGGAGCTACGACGATAAAACTGAGTTTTTCACTTTAGATGACCTGATAGAGAAGTTCAGCCTTGAAAAGTTGAATCCTTCTCCAGCCGCAATTAATTTCAGCAAACTGGACCACTTTAACGGTTTGCATATCAGAGCACTCGACCAGAGTGATTTCGCAGCACGAATTAAACCCTGGTTTGAAGATGCCGGGTATGCCCCCGATGACAACACCCTGCTGAGTATAGCAGGTGCAATTCAAAACCGCACCAAGAAGCTCACAGAAGTCGTGGACATGGCAGGATTCTTCTTTCGGGATGAAGTAGAGCTGGTATTAGATAGAATCGTATCAGAAAAAATGAGCGCCCCTCAAGCTGCAGAAACCGCAAATCGGATCCTGGTGTTATTTAATGATCTTCCAGAAATCAATCAGGAAAATTCTGAAGCTGCTTTGCGGGATATCGCGGTTGATCTGGAACTTAAAGCCGGCCAAGTATTCGGCTTGTTACGTGAAGCTCTCACGGGGCAGAAAGTGAGTCCCCCGATATTCGATATTATTCCGATATTGGGTCGTGAGAAAGTGCTTGATAGGCTGGAGAAGGCAGTGGAAGTACTGACTGGATTGGGATGAGTTGAGTGTAAGGGGTAAAGTGTAAAGCGTTAGTAGAAATCAGTAATCAGTATTCAGTATGTATCTCCCCCGGTCTTCGGTCAGGAGCAAAGCGAATGCCGGTCCGCAGGCGAAGCCTG
>CAYUXO010000061.1:0-5414 GCA_964448865.1 uncultured Anaerolineales bacterium | reverse complement strand
GGATATTCAAACAGGATCTCTCCCCCATCTTCTGTCACCAGGTAGAGATCCTCAAACCTTACCCCTCCAAACCCGGGTATCGCCAGGATGGTATGGCCGATGGTCATGACCATATTCTCCTTCAATTTGACCACTTTATGATTCGGTAAAATTGTTGGAGCCGGAGTTTCCTCAAAACGCAGGCCGATGCCGTGTGATATTCCTCCTATATGGTATTCCCCCAGACCATTTTTGTCGCAAATTGCTTTTCCCCACCTATCCAATCTGCCAACTGTGACCTTGGGTTTCAGAGCTTCGCGGGTTATTTCAATCATTTCCAGATATGTGTCAATCAGCAATTGTTGTTTCTGATCGGGACTGCCGACCACAAAGGTCCTGGCCAAATTAGCGCAGTAACCCTGGAACTGAGGAGTGAGGTCAGCGACAACAAGATCTCCTTTCTGGATAACAGTCTGGTCAACTTTTCCATGGATCCAACAGCTGCGAATACCAGAATTGATATGTATGGGTGTGCTGGTTCCTGACGCCCCCGCTTTCATCATTTCATAAGTCACTTCTGTAGCAATTTCGTGGCCCGTCCGTCCAGGTTCGAGTAATTCCCGCAATTTGTCCATGCCTAGAGCCGCAATTTCCTGGGCTTGGCGCAACAGTTCAATTTCCCCTTTTTCCTTCACCATCCTTAATTCATCCATTATAGGAGCGGAAGACACCAGATCAATCTGGGGGTTGACCTTCCGGAATAGATCCACCAGGAACGCTGGTGTTTGAAACCACATTTGCATGCCCACTTTCGGACTGGATCCGGTTCCTATAAATCCAGAAGGCAGGTCTCCCATCAAGTTCTGAAAAGTATTTTTCACATCGATCATCTGCTCACCCACATGGATGAAAACCTTAATCTCTTCTGCCCCGAAAGCCTGCCGTATTTCCTGTTCTTCAGCCTTAAAACAAATAAAAACAGGCTGTCCCACTGCAGGGATAATAGCCCGGGGCTGGATTCGGGTTTCACCGAAAAAATATTGGTAATCATCATGATTCATGATCATCAAACCTAACATCCCCTGTTGCTGCATCAACTCCTGGGCTTTTCGAATTCTTTCCTGGTTATTTTCCATCATCGACCTCCGAGGTCGTGATTATGCGAAATCACAAGTTTTCTGCTTCACTCAATCTTATCTACGGTCATTTCCCTGTAAAGATACCAGGCACCCATCCGGTCATCCACGTTTTTGGGCGCCCGGTCATAATAAAGATCAAATATCTGTCCCTTTTCCGTTTGAACCCGGAAGTAAAATCTGCCCACACCCCAGGAACCTCTCCGTTTGGCTTTGGCAGCATTGGCCGGTCTCATATTGTATTCCATCCGGCCGCTGCGGCTGAAATCCTGCCACTCCGCCAGTTTTTCAGTTATTTGGAAGGTCTGATCTTTCCAAACAATCCTGTCCGGGCAGCCTGGTTTTTTTGAATACAGGGTCGGTTTATCAAACTGGACCTCAATCTGTTCCCCGATAAAACGGGTTGGTTTGTATTCCATAACTAACCTGTGTAATATATTCTTGCTCTATTCCCCCAGCGTCTTATAGTAACTGAATGCCAAATCTTCTAATCATCACGCCTGATCCATCTATAAAATGCACTTCGCATACCTGATTCAAGCAACCATATTTCATCTTCCTTTTGCACAACACGGATCAATGCTTCCGCAAAAAAATTCAGGAACAACCACCTCAGTTGGTCTGCCCGTTTCTTGGTATCTGTCGCAATTGAGGCGGGTTCTAAAATCTTGCCATACTCAAATTTCCCGGCATCTGTTTCTACTGGCAATATAAATCTAACGATTGCTGTCGTTTCATCCACAATATATGGACCATATGCAGGTGACCGGTTAATTACTTCTTCACGAGAAGCAAGCTCATCTGCCCTATAACGCCCATTCACCAGATAAACCGAGTAACCTCCAATTGTGCTTTCCATAAAACCAAAAACAAGTTGTCGAATTTTTTCTTCAGAATAATCTGAAGGCAATTTCAGGCCATCGCGAATTCGGGAGAAGCCAATCTCCTGGATTCTTTGCTCGATAGTGTCTTTGTAAAACAAATTATCGAGTGCTTCTCTTAACCTATCCTCACGTGAAAGCGGCATAAAGAATTCATAAATCAAAATACTCGGCGATACTTCCAGGGCATAGTCAGTAAATAATCGTTTTTTCTGATGGAGGAGTTCCTTAAAATCATCCAGGCGCACCCGGAGAATTTCGGGTTTTGCATAATATTTATCCCTTTCTTTATATACAAGATCACTCAGACGATTGGTAAAATGCTCCTTGGTCTCAGCAATACTCCATCCGGATTCAGCCGAAAGTTCTTCAGCTGAAAATGTTTTCCGACCTTGAGCCCGCTCAAGGAGAAAATCAAATGCCAGGGTTATGCTATTCTTTTCTCTCATTTTTAGAATTTCCTTTGACCCATAACATCATGGAAGAACTCACCTGCTGCCTGGATGTATTTTTCGATTTCCTGGCTTCTATCCCCTGTCCTGAGCTAATCCAGAGCGTTTCGCTTCGCTCTGCATAAACTCAGCCGAGGGGGGAGTCGAAAGGTCCGTCCACTATTATTGGTCTACTCCAACAGGAAGTAGGCAATCTTACCTCTTTAATGGAATTACAATCCGGATAAATAACCAAGCTCATGTCTCAGATTTACAAGTTGGGGATATGTAAACGGATCTTGAAGCAAATCTTCTCTCCAATCACTATCATCGCGTAAATCGAACCAACGAACAGCTGAAATGGAATAGTCAGCTGCTGCTTCTGGTTCTGGTTCATATCCAGGACTTGCCTCACCTGAAATTGGAGTACAAATATAAGATTTTGTCCATTTGTAGACTCCGCCGGGAGGAGCAGGTTCATCAAAAACCAATCTCTCGATCTTTACCAGAAGATTGGTTTCTTCTTTTATCTCTCTAATAACACATTCTTCAGCCGATTCAGAACCAACTATTCCACCTCCTGGGATAACCCAGTAAGAACGGCCTGTGGAGTGTTGACTATGCCGGATCAGGAGGATTTTATGATCCTGGATGATCATACCTTGATATCTTGTGTGTCTGGCCATGAAAAATTCCCAAGTATTTGTTATCTATTAAATGGAGGAAAATCGCTTAGTCCTTCGACTTCCTTTTCCCGAGCAGAATGAAGCGGTATCGAAGGGATCAGGAAAAACATCCGGCCAAGAGAGTCTTGGATCTGAACTCTGCCTTCGATCGTCTGTCCTTTCCAAGAGTTCATTCGCGGCATTCATTCCAGCATTTCTTTTCTATGCATCACTAATTTTCATTGCACAATTGTATCAAGGAATGATATAGACCATCCTCTTTCGTTGCCAGGATATTACCCCATGCTTTTGGATCCTCAAGTTCGCAAGGATATTGAGCAAAGCGTCTCCAGTCATGTGGACCACCATAGTTCTTTATCGGGTGCCATTCTGACACAATAATTTTGTAGCCCTGTTTTACTAAATAGTTAGCTAAATCATGAAATGTATATCCAAGAGGAACGGTCTTTGAGTCTTCAAATTCACACAGAATTAATCGGGGCGAGATTTTAGACCAAGGAATGCCTTGAAGGATTAACAAATCAAAACCTTCCGTATCAATTTTCAAAAAATCTATTACTTGGTCCAAAATTCCTTTTTCATCAAAGAAATATTCTAGTGTCGTTACGTTCACTTCTTCTTCAGGCTCGTGGCTCGGATGGAAAGATGATAATCCACTGATGCCGGTTGATTCTTTGCTCCTAAAAAGTATGGCTTTCTCCTGGATGAGGTTTGATACTGCTCGGCTATCGATAACTACATTACTAAATCCATCAAATGCTTTCTTTAGGATCTCGCGATTTTTTGAATCCGGTTCAAATGCAAATACACGCCAACCATTGTGGGCGAATGGGGATAAAGAGCCGCCAAAATGTGCTCCTACGTCTATCATCAATCCATTGAATGTATCAGCTTTCAATGCTTCGAACGCAATTCTTGCTTCATCAGGCCTGTATGGATCTAACCTTGGGTTAGTGTATCGCTTGAATGCTACAAAAAAGGCATTAACACCTTCATTAGTTAAAATCCTGTATGCCTTATTTATTTTTTCACGTAATTTCATCTATATATCCCTCAATGAATCATCTCATATTTTCATAAGCTGTGGGGCGGGGTTCACCCAAGGCTCCTTTTACAGGTCGCCAATCTATGATATTTTGCGTCGCTTCTTCGTGGAGCTGATCCCCGCCCGATTGATGCTGGTTTAAAAATCGAACAAATCGATCAAATTTATTGTTCAGCCTAAACTCCTATTTTCCAATTGTATGTAAGTTTTGCATATCCGTCGTTGTAACCCGAGGAAAGTAAAGCAAAATCAAAATAACATCTATTATCTAAATTCTAATCAATTTTGATAACAATCTTTCCAAATTGTTTACCATCTTAAAGTCGTTGATATGCGTTTCTAGCTTGTTCCAATGGGAATACGCTATCTATGACAGGACTCAACTTTCCTTGAAATATCAGGTGCATTACTGCAGAAAATTCCTTTTGATTTGCCATTGTACTCCCAATAATTCGCAGCTGGTTCCAGAAGATCAATCGAATATCGGTCTCTGCCAGATGTCCAGTCGTTCGTCCGTAAGTCACAAGTCGTCCCCCTTTTACCAAACTACCCAGACTTTTTGCCCAAGTTGCTGCCCCAACATTCTCCAGGACAACATCTACTCCCCTATTATTCGTCAATTCAGCAAGTTCTTCCCAATAATCTCCGGTTTTTCGATTGAGAACGAAGTCTGCTCCCATATGTTTGGCAGAATTCATTTTGTCTGGGCTGCTCGTTACAGCAATTACATTTGCACCAACCAATTTAGCAATTTAAATGCTTGCAGAACCCACACCGCCACTCGCACCTAATATCAATACATCATCGCTGGGTTTAATGTCGGCCTGGTTTATCAACGCCCGCCAGGCTGTTTGATAAACTAACGGTGTGGCGGCTGCGTCTTCAAATGTTATACTTTCTGGCAGTTTCAATAAGTTTGTGGCATCGACCCCGATATATTCCGCAAAACCGCCAAGCACTGTATCGCCAATAATTCCATAGCGATTACATTGGCTTTCTTCACCAGCTAAACAATGTTCACATTGTCCGCAGTATAGACTGGGATTAACAACTACTCTATCCCCTAACTTGAATTGTTGAACTGATCCTCCAACCTCAGCCACGACGCCAGCAATCTCTCCACCTCCCCAAAAGGGAAAAGTAAAACTATCTGGATCGGCTTCGCGAAGTACTAATAAATCAAAATGGTTCAGGGAACACGCTTTTACCTGGATCAGTACCTGATCTTGAGCAATTTGCGGATTCGGTACTTCCCC
>CAYUXO010000060.1:0-15902 GCA_964448865.1 uncultured Anaerolineales bacterium | reverse complement strand
GTAAAAAGATGGATAGTTCTCTGTCTGTATCAGTTCTTAGTTTATGAGTTTGGAGAGGATTTTTCAAATTGGTAAAAGATATTCAGGGAAACTTCATAACCTGGAATTAATAATAAGAGTTGTTTTCTACCGTGTAGTAAAATGGACAAGACCACTCAGGAATATTCCAGTAAATGAAAATATTATCCATCAGTGACCAGATAGATCCCAGAATATACAGTGACTCCCTTAAAGATCGTTATAGGGAGATCGATCTTGTGATATCTTGTGGTGATTTATCCTATATGTACCTGGAATATATCATCTCAGTATTAAATCGACCCCTTTATTTCGTCCACGGGAATCATGATCAGCTAGAGGAACTTAATCACGGAGAATCCCGATCATACCCTTTAGGGGCTGAGAATTTGCACCGGCGGTTTATCAGAAAGAATGGATTACTAATAACCGGAGTGGAAGGAAGTATTCAGTACAATCGGAAAACTCCCTACCAATACAGTCAAAGCTGGATGTGGTCTCATGTTTTATCCTTAGTGCCAGGTTTACTTTACAATAAATTATTTTATGGAAGGTACCTGGATATTTTTGTAACTCACGCACCCCCCAAGGGAATCCATGAAGGGGACGATAGGGCACACCGGGGAATTAATGCTTTTAGATGGTTGATTAATACTTTCCAACCCAGTTATCATTTCCACGGACACATTCATTATTATCGGCCAGATGAAATCACAGAAACCTGTCTGGGGCGTACAATGGTAATCAATACTTTCCGTTCCAGGTTAACAGAATTTGAACGATAGATTCATATTATTAACGACAGATCAGGATTGGCAATTGGATTTCTCTGAGTACTTGATCTACAACACTGCCCAGCATAACTGGCAGGAGAGATGACCCCCCATATCCGCCCATGATAATTAGATCTACTATTTCCTGATCTATTATTTGTGAGATTGCCACAGAAACATTATCCTCGGTGATCATATACTGAGCTTTTAGTGGAAAGTCATTCAAGTAGTCTTTTGCTTCAGCTTGGATCTCTTCTGGATTTGATATTCCATATGTGCTGGTTAGAACCTTGAGAGAAGTTCCCTGCTGGGTACCCAGATAGGCTGCGATAAACATGGCTTCCCTGGCTTTAAGGCTGCCATCATAAGCGAGGATAATAGTATTGACCTGCTGGGGTTTATCTGAGACTGTGAGAATGGGAATTGGACAGCTGCGAAGCAGTGTTGTGATACCTGAACTTAAACGCTGGCTGGGTTTAGTTCCCGGGGGATAGTTAAGAGGAAGCACTACCAGATCTGCAAACCTGGATTGTTCTGAGAGGATTTCCCAAATTTTCCCCCTAGAGACTATAAAATCATATTCAGATACTCCTCCTGCCTGGCATTTTTCATTAAAGATAACCTTAAGATGTTCATGATCTTGATGGCTGGGTCCATCCAATTGAGGATGGATATGGACTCCATGAATCCGGCTGGATTCTGTTTGAGCGATTTGAATTGCCATATCAAGCGCATTCCAAGCATTTTGACTGTCATCCACGGCGACAATCAGGTCACTAAACAAAGATTCAAGCACTGTCATCCTGAAAAGTCTGTCCCGCCAGGTACCAGGTGGTGGACCGGGCTCAATAATGTTGGGTATGACTAAATTAAATAATCGCCTGATTGCCTTTTGCAGGGAGGGGTTGCTGTGCCTGTCAGTTAAGTCATTCAGGGCAGCTTCAGTACCAATATCCCACCCAACCAGATCTGTTAGGGAGGCCCGGTGATCCGCTGCCCAGAGGTACATGTCAGTCACAGTACGATCAGGAAAATCACACAGTAAATCTCGCTGCCTAATGATATCCAGGACAGGTTGGAAAACAACCCTGTACCAGTGTTCTGATGCCTCAGAGAATAGAATTTCGCGTCCCTGTTCAATTCCCATAAAATGCCTGTGAACGGCAATATGTTCCAGCAAACTTGGATAGGCTCCAGGCGTTGTAGCGGATAGGTCAGCCCCGGGAATAGATTGGTCCAGTTTGGTCAGCTCCAGAAACTTTACCTGCTCACCTTTAATGATCAATTCATCAGGGGTTGTGTCTACAGGTAGAGAAACTTTTGTATTAACAACTGTTACGTATGCCTGGATCGACGAATTTCCCATCTGCCGGGCAACAGAGACTCGGTGATTGCCGTCTTTAACGAAGTATACATCTCCAATACGATATACTTCGATTGCAGGTAGACCTGATAATCCTTGTGAGATTGCCATCACCCGGGCCCAGCGACTTTGATCAATTGATTTTTTGGGTAAGAATTTCCTTGTGAAATCATCATAACGACCAACTGAACCCACAATTGCATCGAGAGGGATTTCTTCCAGGTGTTCAGAGCCCTTTTGAATTGCCCGGAGGCGCTTCCGGACATCATCATATGAAAACAAAGCAGCATTTTCCGGGCTCCTGGACAAACGAGCTAACAATTCCTGGATTGAAGCGCTCCGTCGGGCTTTATTATAATCTTCCAGGGCTGTGAGATAATCGTTCTTAAACATGGTTTTTTATTGTCCTTCTTCAAGTATATCCGAAAAGCAATTTAGGTAAATCTATCTGGTAAACTAATTAAAACAATACTTTATCAAATCAGGAATATCATGAAATTTGTTTCCGTTCAAGAAATGATCTCAATAGAAAAAGCAGCTGATGCGGCCGGTCATTCATATGAAGCCATGATGGAAGCTGCTGGGAAAGGGTTGGCTGATGAGGTCCAATCCAATTTCGGACATATTCCCGGCAGGGTTGTCACTGCATTGGTTGGCTCTGGAAATAACGGCGGCGATGCTCTGGTTGCCCTGGATTATTTGCAATCCCGTGGGTGGAAATCAACAGCTTTGATTTGCAGAAAGAGGCTGGAATTTGATCCGTTGACGAAAAGATTTGAGGATAATGGAGGCAGATTAGTAGATTGGTGGACTGGAGAGCAACAGAATACTGATATTGATAAAGAGATCATTACAGCTGACTTGCTGCTTGATGGTGTTCTTGGTACAGGAATAAAACTACCTCTTAAGGATCCCATTAAGACACTCTTAAAGAAAATCAAAGACAGATTGGAGCATGCATCTGATAAACCTATTATTGTAGCTGTTGATTGTCCATCAGGTATTGATTGCGATTCAGGACAGGTCGATCCAGCCTGTATCCCGGCAGATCTCACTGTCACCATGGCTGCGATAAAAAGAGGCTTATTCGAATTTCCAGCATATCAGTACCTGGGAGATCTTCGCCTGGTTGATATTGGTTTACCTGAGGAATTGCCAGAGCTTAAAAAAATCACACGGGAATTGATTACCCGTGATTGGGTCAAAGCTATATTACCGGCTCGCCCTCCCGACGGACACAAGGGAATGTTTGGAACGACATTAATTATAGGTGGATCGGTGAATTATCCGGGTGCTGCGATCTTGGCTGGTGAGTCGGCTTACCATTCAGGTGCTGGTTTGGTAACCATTGCTGTACCCTCAGTTATATATGAGGGGGTGATAGGCACTCTGCCTGAAGCTACCTGGATAAAATTGGACGATCTTAATGGTGCAATTTCAGAATCTGCACTTTCTCAAATCGCATCCTCCCTTGAACGCCCTACAGCCTGCCTGGTTGGTCCGGGCTTAGGCCTGGAAATAACAACCGCCGAGTTTCTAGAAGGTTTTTTTCTTTTGGATTCCTTGCCCCCAATAGTGCTTGATGCTGAAGGCCTCACACTTGCGCGAGGATTAAAAAGATGGCCGGGAATCCTACCAGAAGGCTCAATCTTGACTCCTCATCCGGGAGAGATGGCGGTTTTAACCAGCAAAACGGTTAAGGAGGTCCAGTCTGACAGGATCGGATTCGCTGAAAAATACTCCAGGGATTGGAATCAAGTTGTGTTATTAAAGGGAGCTCATACAGTTATTGCGGAACCTGAAGGCCAAACAAGAATATATCAGGGAGCGGAACCTGCTCTTGCTCGGGCAGGCAGCGGCGATGTGCTGGCTGGAATTATTGCAGGGCTATCAGCTCAGGGATTATCTGCCTTTGATGCTGCCGCGGCAGGAGTTTGGCTGCATGGCGAAGCGGGCAAGCAAGCCAAAAAGAATACTGGCAGTCCTGCGGCAGTTCTGGCGGGGGATATTTCCAGAGCTATAGGCGAGATAATGCCGGATTAATTTTCCTTAAGATCAAAAATAAAAAGGGGCTGTGCCAGTTACTTTTGGGACAGCCCCTTTTGTTTATATTTTCAGTTACTGGTGAATAACTCAGGCATCGCTTTCATCAGCAGCTTTTTTTCCACCTTTAGTTACTTTCTCAATTTTCTTTTTTTGTTCTTCAAGGATCACCCGGCCTTGCTCCTGCAGGCTCTTGGCTTGATCCTGGACTTTCTGGCTGTACTCCTGAGCTGCGAGGCGGGCATCTTCGGCAGCTTTTTCAGCACGCACTCGGGCTTCTTCAACAGTTTCAAGAGCTTTATCCTTGATCTCAAGAGATTTATCAATTATGACTTTCCTGGTCTCTTCCCCGGATTGAGGTGCCAATAATAATGCTGTGATTGCCCCTGCAATACCTCCGAGCAGTAATCCGGACATGAAGGCGCCAAATTCATTGCTGTTGTCAGACATGGTTCACACTCCTAGATGGATTAAATCCTGATTATTTTCCTTCAGTTCTAAAGAAATCGATAATCCTGTTCATGCCTGCCAGGTATTGGTTCATTTTAAGGACAGGTTCGACAAGATGTTCGCTTAAGAAAACAGTTGTTCCTCTCAGTGTATTGGCTGTCTCATTTGTAGATTTCAGAATGGGAGTGATCTCATTTTGTAATAATAAAGTCAGCCGGGCTAATTGGATTATTAATATGATCATGACAATACCGATCAACAAGAACTCCAAAGCCATAAAAATAATAAAGATATCCCTGATCCGACCAGTATCAGTTCCAGGCTGGAGCAATAATATCAGGCCTGCAATAATCAGGCCTATAACGATCACAGCTCCTATTATCAGGAGAGCTTTCTTTATTGTTGAAGAAGTTTCCTGGGGTTTGGATTCTGTTTCCGGGGATGGATCTAAAAGGATCGTTTCTCGGATTTCCTGTTGGGCTTCTGCCATAATAGTCCGATTATAACATAAACAAAATGAGCTGATTTTATTCCAAATTTAATCAAGTTCCAGAATTAAATGAGTGATTTTTCCCTGATGTTCTCTATAACAAGGAATTGAGGTCTGAGATACACCTATGTGCCCCTAGAATTATAAAGAAGCTTACTCTGGAATGAGTAAGCTTCTAATGCTTTTGGTGGAGATGGCGGGAATCGAACCCGCGTCCGAAAGACTTTTCCACTCAGACATCTACGAGCGTAGGCAATTGTTAGTTTTACCAGTAGGACTACAACTACCCAGAGTCACTACTGATTAGCCGCTGGAACCCGAAGGTTCCTCTTGAGCCAGGGCAGCGGCGTCACCTGGACGCACTCCTGCTTTCTGACGTTCAGGCTCCCCCAGCAGGAGCTTGAAGGAGATGAACGAGATTGCATCGAGGCAATCGTCTGTCTTACCCAGGCTTATGCAGCGAGGGGAAGAGCAGCATATTCAGTGCGGTTGGCACTTAAGGTTTTGCGCTGATTTTACGAGAACGGCGCCTCTCGGCTCGCAGTCCGGGGTCTATTTCTTCCGTCGATACCTTTCATCCCCGTTGAAATCATTATATCACAGGGGTATGTCCGGCATTTTTCAGATGTAATAGAAGGGCATTAGAAATATATAACGGGATGTTTAGTCCTGAGACATAGAAGGTTTAATATTATCCTCGTGTAAGGCACAGTTCATTCTCCATGAATTTCCATCCCTGTCAAGTAATTCATCTGCTTCCTCCGGTCCCCAGGATCCGGGATCATAAACTGCCAGATCGTCCGTAGTCTGGTCTTCCCAGGATTGGATCAACGGATCAATGATCGACCAGGCTGTTTCGATACCATCACTGCGGGTAAACAGGGAAGGATCACCCTCGATAGCTTCACTGAGCAGCCTTTCATAGGCTTCTGGTAATTTAACTCCATCAAAGAAGTCCTGGTAATGAAACTCCATATCCACAGCGCGCATATCTTGCTCGGAATCCGGTTCCTTGGCTTGAAATTTTAAGTGAATGCCCTCGTCGGGCTGAATGCATATGGATAGAATATTGGGAGTGATCTCGTCCAGATCCGACATGCCAAACATCAAATGGGGAGGTTTTTGAAATTCAATGGTTATTTCAGTTGCCTTGCGTTTGAGTGATTTGCCTGATCTCAAATAAAAGGGAACGCCTTTCCAGCGCCAATTATCAATCAATAGTTTCAGGGCTGCATACGTAGGAGTTCTTGATAATTCACCCACTCCTTCTGCGGAACAATACCCAACATATTGACCTGCAACTGATTCTTCCCGTTTTAATGTACGTACAGCTCGCAGCAGCTTTACCCGTTCGTTGCGGATTGCATCAGCATCAAAGGATGCCGGAGCTTCCATTGCAACCAGAGAAAGCAGCTGAAAAAGATGATTCTGGAACATATCCCGCAGAATGCCGGCTTTATCGTAATATCCAGCCCGGTGACCGACATCTACGCTTTCAGCTACAGTGATTTGAACATTATCCACATATCGTCGGTTCCAGATCGGTTCAAAGATGGTATTTGCGAACCGGAGAAACAGAATATTTTGGGCAGTTTCTTTACCGAGGTAATGATCTATTCTATAAATTTGATCTTCATTAAATACTTTGTGGATAGTCTCATTGAGCTCTTGGGCAGTTGCCAGATCTCTACCATAAGGTTTTTCAACCACTACATGGGTCCAGGGGGCATTCTGCCCGCTTTTTTGGCGAGCTAAGCCGCTTTTTCCGAGTTGGAGAATTGTTTCGTGGTAGAACTCGGGAGATATGGCCAGATAATAAAGCCGATTAGCGGGTTTAGTTTCTAGATCCCTCAGAGTATCAGCAAGGTTGAGATAATCCTGCTGTTCTGTTAGATTACCCTTCCTGTAATATATAAATTGTGAAAACTTGTTCCAGCTTTTCTCGTGGTAAGAATCCGGGCTGAATTTATGCATGCCTTCTAAGAGTCGATCCCTGAATTCTTGATCGGAAAGTTCTGATCTGCTGGTGCCTATGATGCGAATTTCAGGTAAACGGTCCTTTTGATAGAGATTATATAATGCGGGGATCAGCTTCCGCTGAGTGAGATCTCCTGATGCTCCGAATATCACAATTGAAATTGGATGATTATTCATATTGATTTCAAGCTCCATAAACCGGGATCAATGCTCCATGGATGTCCTTCGCTCCTTGAGAACATAAGAAATAAATCACTTCGGCCAGCGATTCGGGAGTGACCCAGCGAGAGTGATCTGCTTTTGGCATCTCCTGGCGGTTTTGAGGTGTATCAATTGTCCCGGGAAGAATACAGTTTACATTAATGCCGTGTTTTTTCAGTTCCGCTGCCATCGTTTCGGTTAATCTAACAACTCCTGCTTTTGCAACACTATATGCACCCATCTGTGCTTTTCCAGCCAGGGCAGGCCTGGCTCCAACTGTTATGACTTTGCCGTGTTTTTGATCGAGCATATGGGGTATCACAGACCGGGATGCATTTAATAGGGTTTTCAGGTTCAAATCCATTAGATGATCCCAGGATTCAGGACTGATTTCATGGACCTGCTCACCCATTTGAAATCCACCTACTGCGTGGACAAGGCAATCTATCCGTCCCAGGGTCTTTATACCAAGCTGGACTGCTGAATCAACCTGAAGGTGATCACGTAAGTCAACACCTGGGATTAAGAGGTGTTCAGGGTTTTCTGCTAATTGGGGATATAAGGAAGAAAGACGATCAGGATGATGGTCAAATAGAAGCATGCGGGCACCGGCAGTCATGAATTTCTGAACAACTGCAGCCCCCAGGTTGCCGGCAGGTCCTGTAACCAGGATAATTTGATTTGAAAATTCATTACCTTTTTGCATAATTTTCTCCAAGCTCAATCCAGTGAGCCTTAATCCTTTTTAATAGCATGTCCACCAAATTGGTTTCGCATAGCAGATAGAATCTTGGCAGCATAGTTTTCCTTATCGCGGCTGACAAATCTGGCCTGCAGTGCTGCTGTGATCACAGGAGCGGGCACATCTAAATCAATGGATTCAAAGACTGTCCAACGGCCTTCTCCGCTATCTGCTACCCAACCTTTGACGCCTTCCAGTTCGGGATTCTCTTTAAATGCAAGAGCAGTGAGATCAAGCAGCCAGGAACGGATTACACTTCCAAAGCGCCATATTTCAGAAATCTGATATAAATCCAGATTAAATGTGTCTTTCGCTTTCAGAATTTCAAATCCTTCAGCATAAGCTTGCATCATGCCATATTCAATACCATTATGGACCATTTTTACGAAGTGGCCTGATCCGTTGGGTCCGACATGACCCCATCCCAAATCTTTTGTCGGAGCAAGGGTTTCCAGCAGGGGGGTGATTACCTTAACAGATTTCTTATCACCACCGACCATCATGCTATATCCTTCTGCCAATCCCCAGATCCCTCCACTTGTGCCAACATCAATTAATGCAATCCCTTTTTCTTTAAGGGACTCACTTCTTTTTATTGTGTCCTTATAATTGCTATTCCCACCATCAATAATAATATCTTCCTTTTCAAGCAGTTGGGATAAAGCAACGATGGTAGCTTCAGTTGGATCACCGGCTGGAACCATGATCCAGACGACCTTTGGAGATGATAATTTCTCAACGACTTCTTCAATCGAGAAGGCAGGTATCAAACCATCATCTTCAGCCATTTCCTTGGTAACTTGAGGAGTTAGGTTAAAACCTACAATTTCATGGCCATCCTTCATTAAGCGGCGGGCCATGTTCGATCCCATTTTTCCTAAACCAATGATTGCAGCATGCATTCTAATTCTCCTATCCTTGTGAATGGACTCTTATTATTTTGAATTGTATATCATGATGTGAGATTTGCCGTTTGATGAAACACTCATCTTCCCCAATCTTGATGAGTCCCAGAAGGCTGTTCTTACGAATTAATTTGCTGGATTTACTCCCATTCGATGGTCCCGGGAGGTTTGCTGGTTATATCATATACAACCCGATTGATACCTGGTACCTCGTTTACAATCCTATTCGAAACCTTTGCCAGAAGTTCCATGGGTAAACGGGACCAATCCGCGGTCATAAAATCATCTGTAGTTACGGATCTTAACGCTATCACATTTTGGTATGTTCGTTGATCACCCATTACACCTACTGTTTTTACAGGTAGAAGTACAGCAAATGCCTGTGATGTTACTGATTTTAGATAATCTTCTTGACTCATTTGCTGGTTGGCAAGAAATAATTCCTCCCTGAAGATCTCATCAGCTTCTTGCAGAACTTTTATTCGATCTGGGGTGACTTCTCCGATACATCGAATTGCCAGCCCTGGCCCGGGAAACGGCTGCCGCCAAAGGAGTGATTTGTGTATACCAATTGCTTCACCGATTACTCTGACCTCATCCTTAAAGAGATACCTGAGTGGTTCAATCAGGCTGAATTTCATATCCTGGGGCAGTCCACCCACATTGTGGTGCGTTTTTATTGTTTCAGATTCTTCTCTGTCAGGGGCTGCTGATTCTACGACATCAGGATAAATAGTGCCTTGTACCAGGTAATCCGGGTTGCCCAAAGCCCGGGCCTGTTCTTCAAAGAGCCTGATAAACCGGTTTCCAATGATTGCCCGTTTTTGTTCAGGATCTTTAACGCCTCTGAGATCATCAAAAAAAACTTTAGAGGCCTCAACTGTATGAAGTTTTATTTGAAGCGATTTATTAATTAGCTCAACGACTTGATCTTTTTCATTTTTCCTGAGTAAGCCCGTGTCCACAAATACTGCATCAAGTTGATCCCCAACAGCTTTATGAACCAGAGTAGCTGCTACAGTAGAATCCACTCCACCACTTACTGCAGCTATAACCCTGCCAGAGCCGATTGTCTCTTTGATCTTATCAATGCTGAGTTTTATGATCGATTCAGGAGTCCAGGAAGGAGTAATCTTGCAGATCTGGAACAGGAATTTTTTGATTATTTCGGGTCCTACAGCTGTGTGTTTTACTTCAGGATGGAATTGAACCCCGTAATATTGGCGGATTGGATCGCACATAGCCGCAATGGGGGTGTTATCTGTGATTGCCAGGGTTCTAAAACCGTCCGGTAGGGTTTCAATACGATCACCATGGGACATCCATACCTTGTGCTGGCCTTCAGGAATTAACTGGTTCTTGCTGGTGACTGTTAGAAGGGAAAGGCCGTATTCTCGTGAGGATGAAGCTGTGACATTTCCATTCAGCCGGGCAGTTAAAGCCTGCATCCCATAACATATACCGAGGATCGGAATTTTTAACGTAAGTAGATAATCAGGAATTGTTGGCGAATCCGGGGAGTAGATAGAAGCAGGGCCTCCAGATAAAATAATTCCTTTGGGATTGTAATCCATAACTTGATCGGGATCACAATTCCAGGCAAGCTGAATGGAATAGACTGATTGGTCCCTAATCACGCGTGTGATTAATTGAGTATATTGTGATCCGAAGTCAAGGACAATTATTATATCGTGAGACATTTAATGAAAAATGATACCATCTTCGCTCATGGATTGAATTCTTGCCAGGGAATGGACAGGTATATTCAACTCTTCCAGTTTTTTTCTACCACCTTCAAAGCTTTTCTCGATCAGTGTTCCTACACCAACTATTTCTGCTCCGGCGATTTCAGTTAATTTGATTAATCCCAGTATAGTCAGACCACTTGCCAGGAAATCATCAATGATCAGAACGCGTTCATCGGATCCTAAGTATTCAGGGGATACAATTAATTCAACAATTCTCCCCTTGGTATGGGATGGAGATAAAGTCAGCAATACTTGATCTGGCATTGTAATAGGTTTGTGTTTTCTAGCGAATACTACTGGGATTTTCATGTGCAGACCTGTTGCAACAGCCGGTGCAATTCCAGATATTTCAGCTGTCAATATTTTCGTGGGTGAAATATCTTTGAATATACGGGCAAATTCCTTTCCGGCTTCATCCATCAGAGCGGCATCAACCTGGTGATTTATAAAACCATCGACCTTGAGAATCCCATTGCCGATGTATTGACCCTCAGCCTGAATACGTTTTATTAACTGATCCATATTCTCTCCCTAGATAATTGTTCTCAGTATACACTTAAAACCTTCCTGAGGTGCTTGAATATCAGACTAAAAACTGAAATAAAAAACCCCCACAATTCATCTGACTGTGGGGTGATTGACAGGTATCAAGATCTGTCAGCTTTTAGCAGGCATATATCGGGATAGTTTCCTGGCTAAATTGGATAGCGGCAGACTTTGCAACCAGATTTTACCGGGACCGGTTAAAGTGGCCAGGAATAAGCCTTCTCCGGAAAACAAGACATTTTTAAGACCTTTAACGCCAGCTATGTCATATTCAACAGTGGGCTCAAACATGGCGATATGTCCTGGGTCAATCTTTATTGTTTCCCCGGCATTTAATTCAATGGTTCGCACCTCTCCAGGAATTTCTATGAACACTGTGCCTGGACCGGTAATTTTCTGTAAAATAAAACCTTCTCCACCAAAAAGGCCGGCGCCTAATTTCTTTCGGAAATGCATTTCCAGTTTAATTGATTCCTGAGCGCACATGAAGGCATCTTTTTGGCAGATTATGACCTGACCAGCCTCTAATTGGACCGGAATTACTTTTCCTGGGAATTCAGGGGTAAAGGTGATTAAGCCATCAGTGCTCTTACAGGTGTAAGTTGTCAGAAAGAGGGATTCTCCCGCCAGCATTCTGCCCAATCCAGCCCCTAAGCCACCTCTTGTGCTGGTATCCATTTCAAAATTACCACGCATCCAGGCCATACCCCCGGATTCGGTATAAATGGATTCTCCTTGTTTGAGGTGAATGTCAACCGATTCCATCACTGTACCGCTGATTTTATACTGCATAACTACCTCCTGTGCATGACAAAAAATTCTCTGGCCGGAAAAAGCAAAGAAGTTATACTGCTATGTATTCTATCCGGTACAATTATAAATTGCTATATATATATGGAGTTTGTGGAAAAATGTTGTATATCGGAGAAATTGCCGCAATTATTACTTCACTAACATTCGCAATAGGTTCAACCCTGTTTACTTTGGCAGGCAGAGAAATTGGAGCGATTGTTGTCAATCGCTTGAGGTTGGTGGCAGCCAGTATATTTCTGATAATTGCCCACTGGCTGATCCTTGGAATTCCCTGGCCAATAGGCGCTGGATTTGACCGCTGGTTTTGGTTGGGATTATCAGGAATTGTGGGATTGGTCCTGGGAGATTTGTTCTTATTCCAGGCGTTTGTTTGGGTCGGTCCTAGATTATCAATGTTAATGATGAGCCTGGCACCTATTCTGGCTGCCTTGATTGCCCGGATATTTCTGGACGAAAGATTGAATACCCTGCAAGTTGTGGGAATTGTCGTTACGCTGATTGGTGTGATCTGGGTCGTGATTGAGAAAAACTCATCCCGGGAAAGCCAAAATGAACATTACTATAAGGGGATTCTATATGGATTGGGAGGGGCAGCCGGACAGGCACTTGGTTTTGTATTGGCAAAGATTGGATTAACTGAAGATTTTTCTCCGATCTCGGGCAATTACATTCGCATGATTATTGCTATGATCGTAATTTGGGCAATAACAATCGTGCAAAAACAATTCTCGTCAACTATCTCTCAAGCCATAACCAACCCAAAAGTAGCTTGGAAGATAATTGGTGGTGCATTTTCAGGCCCTTTCGTAGGAGTCTCACTATCATTATTTGCTTTACAACATACCAGTATTGGTGTCGCCAGCACATTAATGGCATTGCCACCCCTGTTTCTTTTGCCGGTTGATTATATTTATTTTAAGGAAAAGTTTGGCTGGGGGGCGATCGTTGGAACATGCTTGGCATTGATAGGAGTTGGGATATTGTTCCTGGTTTAACTATGGAAATCATGTGTAATCTGGCATGCTATAATGCAAAGCACGAAATTATTATCTAATAGATTTGGATTTTTGCGGGAGGATTGATGTATAAGACGCACACATGTGGTGAATTGAGGGTTGAAGATGTTGGCAAACAAGTAACTCTGGCTGGTTGGGTTGATCGGGTGCGTGATTTTGGTGGTGTTCGTTTTATTGACCTCAGAGACCGATTCGGAATCATTCAGATTGTATCCAATCCGGAAACAAATCCAAATGTTCATACATCCTTAATACCAGTGAGGCCTGAATGGGTAATTAAGGCAGTGGGCATTGTTCGCAAACGGCCCCAGGGTATGGAAAATCCTGATTTAATTACCGGAGAAATTGAAGTAGAGCTGTCAAAAATTGATATACTGAATCCTGCCAAGACCCCACCATTCTCAATCAATCAAGAGGAAGAAGTTGAGGAGCAGACGCGATTAAAATACCGCTACCTGGATTTGCGCAGGCCCAGGATGCTGAAAAATATTATTCTCAGACATCGAATTGTGTCTTTCATTCGCTCATATTTGGATCAGGAAAACTTCCTGGAAATTGAAACGCCCATTTTGTTTAAAACAACTCCTGAAGGAGCCCGGGATTATATTGTCCCTTCCAGAGTTCATCCAGGTCAATTTTATGCGCTGCCCCAATCACCTCAGCAGCTTAAACAAATGCTGATGGTCGCCGGGATGGAAAAGTATTTTCAAATTGCCCGCTGTTTTCGTGATGAAGACCAAAGGGGCGATCGCCAACCCGAATTTACTCAACTGGATATTGAAATGTCCTTTGTTGAGCGCGAAGATGTTATGGATCTCCTGGAGGGTTTGTACACAGAGTTGGTGGCGAAAGTAACACCCCAGAAAAAGATATTCAAAACTCCTTGGCCGAGATTAACCTACCGGGAAGCCTTGGACAAGTTTGGCAAAGATAATCCAGATATCCGTTTTGGGTTGGAATTGAGAGACATCTCTGATCTGGCGAAGGATTCTGGTTTCAGGGTGTTTTCAGATATTGTTGAAAATGGTGGTACAGTTCGGGGATTAAATGCCATAGGTTTGGGCAACTACAGCCGGAAACAAATTGATGAATTGACAGATTATGTAAAACAATATGGCGCTGCAGGATTGGCTTATATTGCTTTGACAAGTGATGGTGAGGAACGGTCCTCTTTCACTAAATTCCTTCCAGAAAAAACAAAGGCTGACATCTTATCCAGATTAGATGCGGAAAAGGGAGACTTATTACTCTTTGTTGCGGATAGCCAAGAAATTACCCTTGAATGCCTGGGCAGATTACGAGAGGAACTCAGGGATCGGTTAGAACTGGTTGATCTGAACACCCTGGGATTTTGTTGGGTAATGGACTTTCCTTTAGTTAATTGGAACGAGGAAGAAAAACGCTGGGATCCAAGTCACCATTTGTTCACTTCTCCCATGTTCGAAGATCTAAATATGTTAGATAAAGATCCTTCAAAAGTCCGCGGACAGCAGTATGATCTGGTTCTGAATGGTTATGAAATTGGTGGAGGATCGATCAGAATTCACAGTGCTGATCTCCAGGAAAAGATTTTTGCTTTGATTGGCCTGGATGCGGATGTGGCCCGGGAACGTTTTGGGCATATGCTTGAAGCCTTTTCCTATGGAACGCCACCTCACGGAGGAATAGCTTCAGGGATAGATCGCCTTTGTATGCTGCTTGCTAATGAGCCTAATATCCGTGAAGTGATCGCGTTTCCTAAAAACCAATCCGCCAGGGATTTAATGGGGAATGCCCCCTCAGAAGTTGAACCAGAGCAGCTAGAAGAGCTCCACATTAAACTGGCACTCCATAAAAAAATGGACTGAATTTCCCCTATTCAGTTGATAGCTGATATGGTAAATTGTATTCACCCTACTGTGTTCGCGATGTGACCAACGTGTTTTGAGCCAACACCAACTTTAAGGGTTCTTAGATTGAAGAAGTAACGCGATAGGCCTGAGCCAAGGCGAAGCTTCCGATGCGGAACCCAATCTGCATAAGCAGGTTCAAGACTAAGTCACACACGGCATGGTGGGGTGTTCTATTTAAGGGGGAAATCCACTTCAAACTTTTTAAGAGCGGTTTCGATGATCAATAAATGATCAAATGCCAGTGGAGGGATCTCCGCAAGGTCAACCCAGTCGGCTTGAGAAGCATCGCTTCCTGGCTGAAGGGAGATTTCACCCTCATCGTTGAGTACAGCTCCAAAGGCGGTTGATATCACTCTCCTCCTGGGATCTCTGTTTGGATCGCTGAATGTGTGAATTTGTATCAAATGGATCTTTTTTAATCCGGTTTCTTCTGTTAGTTCCCTTGCTGCAGCACTTTCCAAATCTTCATTGATATCGACAAATCCACCAGGAAGGGCATATTTCCCTTTAAAGGGATTGTTAGCTCGTTTGATTAACAAAATCTGGTGTCCAGAGGGTATTTTCCTGATTAAAACGATATCAACTGAATTTGCGGCCCGGGGATATTCATATGTATACAAAGTCGTTAACTCCTGGAAACGAGGATTTTATCATCAATTTTCGTTTATAATTCAATTATATATTGATCAGAAGTTAAAAAACCTCATTTTGGAGGGTTATTACCTATGGATAAAATCAAGTTGCGCCATATTGTCGTTGTTTCTATCGTGCTTGTAGTCCTGACTGGTTGTACATTGCCTGGATTTTCCACTCCCACACCTTTCTCGTTCCCAACGCCAGACAAGACCATGACTGCGTTATTTGAACCTACCCAGGCAGTTCCAGCAACCTCAGCATCTGATTCATCTTCTGGATCTGATGGTGA
>CAYUXO010000059.1:0-15965 GCA_964448865.1 uncultured Anaerolineales bacterium | reverse complement strand
TGGGCAGTCATATTACTGATCCCGAAATCATATGGGATATCAAATAGAAAATCGTCAATCAGGTGAGGGATAGAAAATACTGCCAGCAGTAGATAAAAAATAATGGCCCATCTGACCTTCTTCATTCTTTACCTTCCTTATTTATGATCCCGGTCTTTATGTTAAGGTCATCTATATGCAACAAATCACTGGTTTTTACGTTAATATAATCGAATATTACTAAGGAGAGAAATGTGAATAGGCAGGGTGGTTGTCTTACGGGTTTGTTCAAATTATTGATGCTTGATGTGGTTTTCGACTGGCTCCAGAAACGGTTTGGTTTTGGGCGGGGGGTATCCTGCTCAGGTTGCGGATGTGGTTTCATCCTGTTGATCATCTTCGTAGCCCTTACCTGCCAGGTACTCTTCGACACTAACTGGCTCCAGTTAGGCTTCTAAAAAATGGCCGGGAAAACGTTTTCTTAGGAAACGTTTTCCCCATTAATCCTCTACCTCAACTACAAAAACTTCGCCTGCGCTGATGGCCTGGGTTTCAGGGAAATACTGCTGCCAGATCCGGGCTGGTAAAACCTGGTATTCTCCCGGATGGGTTAAAGAGATCGTATAAACCAATTGATAAGTACCTGCTGGTAGATAATTGGCAGCCCAGACAACCCGATTATCATACACGGCCGGTTGATTAAAATACCACCAGCCCCAGCCATTTTTAAAGGGTGCGCCGATCTGATATTCAGCCAGATCCTGGCGGGATGTATTCAGCCTTGTATCCAGGACTTCAGTTCCAGCTGGAATTTTATCTTCCACAATCAAGTAGTGCAGATCATGTTCCAGGACAAGCGTTAATCGCACCTGGATTAAATCACCCACCTTTCCCGATTGGGTAAAACTAAACTCGTTTTCGTTAGAAATGTCGGCATATATACGAGAAATGCTGATTCCCTTTCCAAACGGCTGAATGTCTTCAGCTGGTCTAAATACCAATAAATGGGCTTTGTAATAAAGTCTACCTTCTCCTTCTGTCCTGTTGATCACCAATGCGTTGGGGTCATCTGAATACAGTTTGTCAATGGGTAAAGAGGCAGTGGCAGCTTCGATTCCAATTGAGCCATCCACCTGCCCTGTGATCATCTCCGTCCCGTTAACTGTGCCTGAAAATTGATAGTTAGCAGTTAAGTCACCACTGGCTATCAAAACTTCGTTTAAAGCCAATACAGTCCAGCTTGTATCATAAGGCGATCCCCAATCACCATCCGGAGTAAGATTTGAAACCAAATAACGTATTGATTCAGGCAGAATCTCAGAAAATCCTTCCACCCTGGCCAGCCCATAATTAATCATGGCGGTTGTAGTAAGAGTATTATTAAGCCAGCAGCGGCAGCTGTCCGGGTTTTCCCAATAAGCGCCTGTTGCCGTCCGGATGGCGTTTCCGGCAAGATTTGAAAGAAGTGTAACGGTATGTTCATTACCAGGAAGTTGTATCTCAAGCGCCACAGCCAGTAAAGCCTGGTTGGCTGGACTGATCTGGCTGCTGAGTGGAACCAGGGATAACATGCCGGTACTTACATCAATCCCGGCTTCTGTTAAGGCAAAATATCTGAATGCCTGTTGATCGTACTGCCAGCTTTCAGTCAGCATCTCAACTGCCGGTAGGGTGGCCAGCAAATAGCCCCGAGCGCCCTGGATCATCGAGTCTTCCACGAATGCTCCAGATTGCTGTGCTTTGATCAACCCGAATAATATATAGGAACTGATCTCTACATCGCTCGCGCCTCCATCCCACCAGCCCCATCCGCCATCATCGTTCTGTCCGGCAACCAGGGCATCAAGGGTTTCGGGTATGATGGTTTCAAGCTTGTTTTCTAGAAGCGGATAATCCAGATCCAGTTCCTGGAGAGTGTGATAGATGATTACATTGGGCAGGAAATGAGACATCAGTGCGTCGTTGGAAAAACGGGAATCTTCTTCAAGAGCATCCAGTGCTGTCAATAGTACTGCAGCCAAAGAAGGGGCTAATTCAATATCCAGTGACCCAGCACCAGGGTCAAAACTCTTGGGAAGGGTGACAATTTCCAGAATATTGCCTTCGCTCTCCATAATTCCTGATGTTCCAAAAACCACCGGGGCTGTATAGCGATATACCGGAATCGATCCCTGATAGGGTGTAACCGCATCTTGAAGTACCCCCGCATCAGCGATAAAAAGTAGTTCCGCCTCCTCGATATCCTCCACAGTTCCCCACCACTCAACACGGACACTTGAATTTGCTGGAATCTCCACTTCCTGGGTAGAAAAATCCGGCAGATCAAGTTGAATGCCCGAAATCTGCAGGGTTACCTTTGTAAGAAGCTCTGATTCGGTATTATTATGAACTATTGCTGCCAGGGCGAGGTGATCACCAGCAACCAGGAAACGTGGAGTTACCGGCCGAACCAGCAACTCTTTGGTTGTGATCACCTGGGTTGAACCCTGTCCAACTTCTGAGTGAGTTGTTACGCCCAGCGCTTCAGCATGCCAGGTAGTCAGATTATCAGGCAGAGTGATGCTTACCAGGGCTTCTCCGTTTTCGTCTGTCAGGATATCTGCCTGCCAATATCCTGTATCTTCAAACTGATCTCTCACAGTATACGACTCATCCCCTCCGCCCCCGCCCAATCCTCCGGGTACCCAAATGATCCTGCCTGCATGCACACCAAGAGGAAATCCCAATCTAACCGCTAGAGGTTGAATACCATAAAAAGCTTCGCTGATTTCCGGGGAATAGGGATCTGCCAGCGCTAGCACTGCCAGGTCAACAACGGCCAGGGAAAATTCCCCTACCATAGGTTCTCCCTCCTGATCAGTTACCCTGATATGGAATTCTACTTGCTCTCCTGGACCAAGCCTGTCTGGTTCACCCAGAACCTCAACGTTCAGCAAATGGCTTACCGGCTCTACCAATAAATTAACATACCCCTGGCGGAAATCTTTTCTTCCATCAGGATCCTGACCCAGCAGAATAACCGAAACATATACATTCGGTGATTCTTCATCACCAAGCGGGATTACCACAGTTTCTCCAGAGGAATTTATGGAAAGGGTTTGATAATCAATAACCCTATGGCGTTCAATAGTGATCAAGGCCTCAGCCCCGTCCGGGAATGGGTTAGGAATAAAGATAGTTGCTTCATCGCCAGGTAAGTAGGTATTCTTGTCAGCAATAATTTTTAGTTTTTGATTACTCTGGGTTGGCCAGGCAGTTGTTCCAGGACCTCCTACCCAGAGAGTAACTTCTGTCCTGGCGCCACTGCCAAAGACATCTACCTGATAAGTGCCTGGATTTGGGGGCGTAAAACTGAAAACGCCTGTGCCATTCCGGTCCGTACTGAAACTATATTCAGAAATGAGTTCCTTTTCGCGAGTGTAGTCGATTTGCCCGATTTCACCAACCACATGAGTCCAGGTTACCCGGCTGAATTCAGCCTTCAACTGGTGAGCTCCATCTGGTTCCTTGTCCCAGCCAACTGTTAGTATTTCAAATTCTACCGGTTGATCTGCTTCAGCAATCCAGGCAGAGGGATGGACGCCAATGTAAAAATCACTTGGGTGCACCAGCATTTCTGTCTGGTTAGAAACCTGAAAGCCAGACTTGTCCTGAGTAGTAACGCTGAGGATGTAATTAGCCGGAAGTATGATCTCGTTTTCATATTTGTCGATTTTTACAAGCTGATCCTCAATATTCCACAATCCATCAGGATCTGTTTCGCCATCACCCGCAGCAACCAGGGTCCCCCATGTGAAGGGATAATAACTTGGGTAAGCAAACCAGTTATTATCCAACACGCCCACCTGATATCCCGGAAGATAAAACGCAGAACGCTCAGCTCTCAATGTCCAGGAAAGATCAAGATCGCCAGCTGGAGCATCAAAATAATAGCGCGCTTCCACGTTTCCCTGCCAATTTTCTCCGACCATGCTTTCTGTATTGTCCAGGGATAGAGATAAATTGATCTCAGGTTTTCTGTATTCTGCAACCTGGAACAAAACCATGCCATATTCTGTTTCCAGGCGGTAATATCCTGGTTTCGCGAAGTTTGATAATTGAAACTCCCCGTGAGCTGTCCCGAAATCAGATAAAGGCAGAACTACATCTTCGGACTTTCTTCCACCCTGGAAGATGGTTACCACAATGTTATCTTCAGGTGGAAGGGCATAGCCCCCGTCCTGGCGGATTCGGTGAACAAGGCGGTAAAAAACAGTCTGCCCCGGCCGGTAAATAGGCCTGTCTGTATAGATATAAGTCTGGGGCTGAGGAGCACCGTAATTAGTATGTATTCCAAAATTATACGCCTCCGTCCCAAACGCCCAATTACTGGCAGTGATACCGAAACTTTCTTCCCCTGGTTCACCAGTGACAGCGTAAAAAACAGAATCGTATAGATCCAGGGCTCTGGGAAAATCTGCCTGGAATATTCCCTCCTTGTTAGTTACTCCTTTAAAAATTACTTCTCCGCTTTCATTGTAAATAGTAATATCTGCGCTTTCGAGAGGAGCTCCGGTGCTGAGATTAACAGCCCAGATCAAAATGTTTTCCGGGCTGGTTTTCATAGTCAGGTGATTATCGCTGACCGCCAGTAAATATGGAGAGGGGTTATAAGGAAGCTCCCGGGAATATATCTGGTATCTATATAACCCGGGTGCCAGTTCTGATCCAGTCTGGTTCAACGGCAAATTCACCGTATAACTATCATCTCCCGGCACATTGAATACATGAGTCCAGTACTTCACATCAGGTGGATAATAATCATCCAGGGTTTGGTATAAACCTGATCCAAAGAATTGGGGGAAAACATCCTCGGGGATAGTGCCAATATTGATGGATACCTGGTAAAGGTTGGTGGCGCGGGCAGGAATCACATTTTCCGATCCAGTCAAATAGAGAATGCTGGTCCCCTGGGTGACAACCAGGTTGGGCGGGAGTGGCTCTGTTGTGATGTTCAAGGACCGCGCCGTTCCCAACTGGCCTCCCCATTCATCAGCCAGAGATTCCTTAATCAACACGGTGTAATGAGTCAAAGGCTCAAAATCTCCGTAAAGATTGAGCGTATTTCCTGTTCCACCTGTTGTAGGGTAAAGATTATCTACTTCTGGAAAGATGAGTATATTATCGATAGCTGTAGCCCTATCAACCGGGTTATTAAAGTATAGTGTGATCCCCTCGTAAATCGACGTGGTGTAATTCTGACCAGCGGGTGTTCCCAGGAAGGCAAATTCTCCAGTGGTTTGGAATCCCCAGGCGGTATCAAGCTGCAGGGGGGTTTTCCCCGCAGAAAGAACTTCGCCAGGCAAGATTGCCGCGTAATTACTTGATCTCTCCAAAAGAAGCTCCGGGGTGAAATAAGCTTCTTTGTTATCCTCAGACCATTCCAGCGTTCCCTTCACCTGTTCCCCAAGATTGTTTACCAGGCTGAAATTATCTGCAACGCTATCAGGGTCCATCGCCTGATTGAAAGTCAATCTTATACTGGCGTCCAGCGGCACACCAAGTTTTCCATCATAAGGTCCCCAGGCGAGGATCTGCGGGTAGAGGGTAGAAAAGGTCCAGGATTTTATCGTGTCCTGGGCAAATATGGCGCCTGCAGTGCTGACCAAGTCATGAGAGAGATCGGCCCGGTAGGTCACGCCTCCGGCTAATCCGCCAGAAGGAGTGAATTGGTACGTACTGGTATTGATCCAGGACCCTTCACCCGATACAGCGGGAGATAGCGTAAATCCTGGTGCCAAATCCTGATCAGCGCTTCCCAGGGATACTACTGGTTGGTTAAAGGTAACCAGTATTGCTGATGAAGGATCAATTTCAATACTCTCCGGCAGCGGTAAAAATATGTTTGCCTTGAGCCAATCAGGCGTAAAGTATTCCAGCTCAATTGGGAGAGTGAGGGTCAATCCATTGGAAGCAGCAGCTGTGGTTTCCAGTGAAAATTTTATCGAAGTTCCCGGTGAGAAAGCTTCTTCCGGTGAATAGGTCAGGGTTGCGTCGTTTTGCCAGGTAAAGGAACCATCAATCAATGGCAACGCTGTGAGGGCATTTTCAACGCTGTTTTGATCCATTGCCTGGTTAAAATAGAAGGTGATCGATCCATTAAGTGCTATGCTGCTGCCAGGAGGAGGATCTGTCTCGACTATAGTCGGAGGCAGCGGTTGAGGTGTGAAAGTTGGAATTGGAGTAGGTGCAAAGGTGCCCTCGGTTCCAAAGAATCTTTCCTGCAGACCAGCTGGTAAATTACAGGAGATAGCTATCAGGGCAAAAATGAATACAGCGCCTGCCAGGAAAGGATAGAATTTTTGTTTTTGGGGAGAATTCATCGGCCTGTATCCTTTTATATTTCAGATGATTTGTTGAAGAACTCAAGGATACGATGATTATACTCTCTTCCTTGTTTTGCATTCGCCGCTGTATTTAAGAAGCAACTGCTGCCAATAGTCAGGCAGCAGTTGTTGAAAACAAGTAATTACAGTGAGATGAATTAATGGATAAGTTCAATCATCTTCGGTTAGTTTTCGGTCCAGCATCTGCATATTTGAGGTGACCACTTTTGTGAAATATCGGGTATTTCCATCCTCTTCATACGAATCCGTTTGTAGCCTGCCTTCTAAGAAAACCAGGCTGCCTTTTTTAAGATATTCGCCGCATATCTCTCCCAGGCGTTCCCAGGCTTCTATATTAAACCAATCAGTGACTTCCTGCTGTTCTCCCTCCTTGTCTTTCCAACGGCGGTTTACCGCCATGCTGAAGACACAAACTTTTTTTCCATTGGGAACGTTTTTAAGTTCAGGATCGCGCCCCAGCCTTCCAATGAGTTGAACCCGGTTCAGGCCCACCATATTTCCCTCCTTATACGATATAATTGATAGGTCTTAGTTTGCAGTGTAGCGTTAACAAAAGGGGTTTGTCAACCATAGGACACTTTTTAATTTTCTGAAATTTTTATGTGTTTTCGCATCTTTCCAATCTGAAAGTTAAAAACTCTAGCAGGGTAAAATAACGCTCATGTACATAGCTATTGAAGGCGCAATTGGTGTCGGAAAAACAACCTTATCTCGCATGTTATCATCCCGTTTCCTGGCAAATTTAATGCTGGAAGTATTCGAAGAAAACCCGTTTCTGGCTGATTTCTATACTGACCGCGATACCTTTGCTTTCCAGACCCAGATTTTCTTTTTATTAAGCAGGTACCATCAGCAGCTGGAGGTTCCCGATGATCTGGAACCTGGCGAAAGTTTGATTGCAGATTACACCTTCGAAAAGGACGCTCTATTTGCCAGGTTGAATCTGGACGGAGATGAACTTGATACTTATTTCAGTGTTCATAACGCTCTGGCAGAAAAGCTGCTCCTACCAGATTTGATTGTCTATCTACAGGCGGAAACAGATGTCCTGATGCAGCGCATAGCTCATCGCGATCGTCCTTACGAACGTAATATGGACCAGGATTACATTCACAGTCTTAACCAGGCCTATGATAATTTTTATAGCGACCAACATGCCGGCGCTCCTGTTCTGCGGATAAATACCAACGAATTAAACTATGTTGCCAGGGAAAGGGATCTGGATTTGGTTGAAAATCGAATTCGACAGACCCTAATGCTTGGACCATACCAAACTCAATTCTTTAATAAGGCCTGAGACCGGAGAAGGAAAACGCTCAGATGCGCTTTACGCCCGAAATTCTTCGCAAACACGCCCAGGTCCTGGTTGATAAGGAAGTCAAAAAAACCCGGGGGATTAGAGCTGCTTACCTGCGGGGTTCTTTACTTTACGGTTCCCCTTTATTAGGTGGAGCAGGGGATATTGATCTGGTTTTTATTCATAATTCTCCTCCTGTCAATAACAACCAGATAATTAAGCTCACACCTGAAATTCATTTTGATATTGAACATCATGACGAGATTCTATATCGGAAAACCCGTGAGGTCAGACTGGATCCCTGGTTGGGTCCTACAATCTACGATGCGCAACCTATCTACGATCCTCGCCACTTCCTAGACTATACGCAAGCGGGTGCGCGAAGCAATTTTAATTTTCCCGAAAATATACAGGCTCGAAGCAAACCTTTAGTTAAAGAAGCCCGCCAGTTCTGGATGGATCGCCAGATTTCAGCGCCCCGGGAAATCCTGATCGAGTTTCCTGCTTTTCTGAAAGCCCTCCATAATGCCGTGAATGCCATAGCTTTGCTATCCGGACCACCTTTGCCTACCCGCCGGCTGGCTTTGGAATTTCCTGCCCGGGCAGCAGCAGTTGGAGCTCCCGGGTTAGCGCTAGCATTTAATCATCTCCTGGGCAGCGTATCACTCACGCATGACCAGCTAAAAAGTTGGCTTGATGAATGGGAGAAAACTATTGACTTTTTAAGTGTCCCCGGGGGTTCAACGCCTCCGCTAGTTGAAAAAAAGATCTACTACCAGGCTGCTATGGTTTCAAATCTTAAGAGCGAAAAACCCCAGGATATGCTCTGGCCGCTGATCAATACCTGGACTGAGGCTATTTCCCTGCTGCCAGAAAATAATAAATTTCAGCTAGCCTGGATCAAAGCCCTCACCACCTTGGGTTTTGCGGGTAAAGATTATATGGTCCGCCTGGAAGCCTTAGATAATTTTCTGGAAGTTTGTGAAACCCTGATTATTGGGGAAACTGCAGAAAGCTGAGAATCGTTTAGTAGATCCCGTCATACAGTCTTGGGCAGCACTACTTTGAAGGTTGCTCCTTCCCCCAAACCCTCGCTTTCAGCCCAAATACTTCCCCTGTGAAGTTGAACAAGCTCACGGGCAATTGATAATCCCAAACCAAGTCCCCCATAACGGCGCGTCATGTGATCATCTTCCTGGTAAAAGACTTCAAATATCTTTTCCAGGCTTTCCTGATTGATCCCCCGCCCTGTATCAGTAATAGAGATCATTACCTGGTCTTTCTGGTCTTCCACGCTTAAGATAATTTCACCATCAACTGGAGTAAATCGAATGGCATTGAGCAATAAATTGACAAAGACCACACACATCTTGGGCATGTCAATCTTCAGAACAACCGGTTCTTCTGGAAGGTTATATACAACTGTGTGATCTTCCCTGTCCACAGTAACTAGAACTTCTTCCCGTGCAAATTCTATAACTTTCTGCAGCGTGGTAGTCGAATAATCCAAGTCCGCTTCCCCTGCATATAATAAGTTCATGTTCGCAATATCATCAAGGACTGCGCGGAGTTTTGAGGAAGCCTTTAAGATAGATGCCGCTAGCGGTTTGTTTTCTTCACTCGCATCTTCATGAAGAAGGGTGGCATAACCCAGAATATTTCCCAGTGGGGTGCGCAGCTCGTGGGAAGCAACTGACATCAAATCACGTTTTAATTTATCCGCCTGGCTCAGTTCAATATTGGCTTTCTGTAGATCCTGAATCAGCTGGGCATTATGCATAGATATCGCCGCCTGGGAAGCAATAACCAACATCAGGGAAACATCAAAATCTGTAAATTCCCCCTCCTCCTTATTTAATGCTTCTATGACTCCAGTAACCCTGTCCTTGATCCTCATAGGAACACCCAGCAAAGAATCAACCTGAAGTCCCGTCTCGTCAGCAACTTCATCGTAATGGCGAGGGTCGTCTTTTGTGTTATTAATAACCAGGTGGCGGTTCTCGGTATATATGGTTCCTGCCAGACTGTTATTCAACGGAACGGGGATCTGTTCAAGCTGATCGATGTTCACGCTGGTTGTGGCAGCAAACCTTAATTCTTTTTCCCGCTCATCATAGAGAAGGATTGAAATCACGCTGCATTCCAACAGATCCGCTGCTGATTCCAGAATATTCTGCAGGAGCAGATCAGGTTTTAGAGTTGAATTCAAGATCGCGCTGATCTCTACCAACTGGGCGATCTTGCGGGTCTTTTTTTGGATTTCAGGTTCGTTAATGGAAGCTGTCAGGTTATTGAACATATTTTAACCGCCCACCAATGAATTTGATGGGCTGATTAATTATAGTCCAATAGGACTCTTTTGGCCTATTAGTTTCGAAAGCCAGAGAGCCTATTCTTCAAAACGGGAATCCTCAATTAATTTTTCCAGATCTCCGTCATCGCGTTGTGTGTAGCCCGGTTTATCCTTATTTCTAAACCAGTCTTCCGCCTCCTGAAGCCTGGTTTGGGAAGCTCTGGCCTGGATACTGATTTTTCCACAATGAGGACAGCGAACCAATTTACCAACCAGCAAGTTAGGAGAAAATAAGGATCTTGAAAATGGCAGTTTGCAGCGGGGACAAACAACACCTCCAGCTGGACCGTATTTTCCAAGCACAAATTCTTTATCTTTGTTAAACAGCAGGGGCACACCAACTCCTAATAATGTCAGGACTGCTGTTCCGATCAACAAAGGAACAATCAATGACTGGGTCTCTCCCCGGGCTTGCTCAGATGACAGGAAGATCTTGGTGATTGTCCTGGACCCCATCTTTGTGCCATCAACGAGATATCCAACGGCGTACATCTGGTGTTCACCGTCTGCGAAATCACTGGTGTGAAATTTATACTGGAACGGCTCCTCGTTTGCAGAAGAAGTCATTTCTCCATCAATATAAAACTCCACCCTGTTTAGCTGAACCGAAGGATCATTTATCTTAAGGGTAAAATTTCCCTGGATCTTTCCCAATCCACCATAACCAAAATTCCTGTTCAATCCCAGCAGGAGTTCGCCTCCATCTCCCTGGGCAGAGGCAGTTGTCGGAGCGATTAAAACCAATATCATTATGACAACTAAAGTTATTCCTGGTTTTTTCATAAGGTCATTTCCATCTCGATAAGATTGTTTCTCTCTGAAACACCTGGGTAGCAAAATAAAACAGAATAACATCGAGTATTGCCAGCCCAAGCGCCATCCAAAGGATAAACTGTTCATTGATCAATATCAAGCCTGTGGTTTGCCCTACAAACAAGAAGACCACTGGAAGTACGAAGATTCCCGAGATTTGTTCCGCAACCCGGGGATCATTTACCCTGGAAGAAATCATCACAGCAATACTGACTCCCATAACCGACAAAAGAGGACCAACCAGAAAGATAGCTGTCAACCAGATGGGGTCAAATAACTTGCTTACAACCAGCGGATTCTGGACCATAAGGTACACCCCTGTCGCATACAGAAGATATCCACCCCAGGTAGCCAATACTGCCGGTATTATTCCAGCCAATCCCTTTCCTATCAGAATCTCTACAGTTGATACTGGAGTGGCCAGCAGCGGTTCCAGTGTCCGGGTTGTTTTTTCACCAACTATACTGTAGGATGCCACCGTCATTGGGACTATGATCGGCACCATCATAAACAACAGGATAAACTGAGTGACAATGTAATAGAGCATACAATCTCCGCCGCTCAAGTCACCGCAGAGGGATTCGAACTGGGGAGGCAAATCAGCTGAAGACAAAGCCCCAAAATCATCAGCCCTTCCCGTAATATAAAGGACCACCAGAGGAAGCGCCGTCATCATTAAGGGCAGAAAAGCCACAGTAAACAAAACAAACCTGTTTTTAAATACTTCCCGCCATTCTTTTACGATAATTGCTTTAATTCTTTCCATGAATATTTTCCTCAGCTGCTTCCATTAATTCCAGGTAAACATCTTCCAACCGCCGCTTGAGTTCTCCAACAAATTGGATCTCTGCCCCTTTTTCTACCAGAGCCTGGATCAGGCGGGGGTTATTTTCTTCAGGATCTTCAACCGATGCCAGAATCTTTTTACCAACTTGCTGTACATCACTGACAAAACCGAACTCCTTCAGTGTGTCAATTAGCTCCTGTTTCATTTCTGTTAAATGAAACACTACTTTCCGGCCAAAAAGCTTCCTTCTTAAAACTCCCGGGGCATCCAGGGCTAACAGATGGCCGCTTATCACCGCCACCCGGTCACAAAGACGATCGGCCTCTTCCAGGTTATGAGTGCATAAAACAATAGTGCGCCCCTCGCCCTTTAGATCAGAAATAAAATCCCGCACCAGCCGTGACGCCTGGGGGTCTAATCCGCTGGTTGGCTCATCCAGGAATAAAACTTCTGGCTCATGAAGTAATGCCCGGGCTATGGCGAGTTTCTGGCGCATACCCTTTGAGAAAGTTCCTACCGGTTCAAAGCGCCTGTTCCAAAGCCCCAGCAATTCCAGGTAGCGCTGGCTTTGAGAATCAATATTTTCAATACCATACATGGCTCCAAAAAAAGCCAGATTCTGTTCAGCAGTTAATCCATCATATAATCCTGGCGCCTCAGGCAGCAGGCCGATTTTTCTGCGGATTTCTTGATCGTTTTGCCCAATCCTAATCCCAGCTACAGATGCCTTTCCTCTAGTTGGAGCCAGCAATGCTGCCAGCATCCTCACCATAGTGGTTTTCCCAGCGCCATTGGGACCCAAGAATCCAAACACTTCTCCCTGCTTGATTGAAAGAGTCAAGCGGTCTACAGCCAAAATATCTCCAAAACTCTTTGTTAGCTCTTCTGTGACAATGATCGGTTGATTATTCATCATAGCGACTCTCTTCTATTTGGTCTGAAGTAATTTGAGGGGCCTTGAAGCGCACCTCTGGCAGCGGAGCCTGGACAGGATCCAGCAGATCAGGTTCCCGAACTCTAATCAACCAGGCCCAGACCAGCCATCCGGCAGCAAACAGGAACAATATACCCTCTAATAAGACTAAATCCATCTTGGTCCCCAAGATAACTGCAAAAGCGTTCAATACCGTATGCCCTAGAATGGCAATTAGAAGCCAACCTGGTTTTTTCTCCCGGATGCTCTTATAAACCATGCTTGAAGCGCCTATATGAAAAGACATGGCAGAAACCCGCTCCCAGGCGCCAAGTAAAGACTGACCCCAGGGCACCGCCCAATAGGCTTCCAACTGGGATTGTATCAAAGCCACCTGTTCGGGATCAAAAGCCGAAAGGGCTCCGTCACCTCCCAGAGCCATGACTTGGACGAAGGCATACAAAACTAATAAACCAGTCAAAACAGCCTCAATTCCTCCGTGGCCCACACCATATTTTACCGGCAGAAAATCATTGTGCTCTCTCTTAAGCCAGAACTTCATCACTAAATAACGGGCGATTTCCTCAAATATTCCCGCTGATAATCCGACAGCGATACCCAACGCCAACAGGGAAGAACTTTCCTTCCCCGAAGGAGAGATTCCGTTCGCTTCGAGCAGGGGAAGCATCACAAATTGATTAAAGGGAATGTGCCCAACCTGAGAGAGAATAAAGGCTGCAGCTCCGATCAAAATCGGCCTGAAACTTCCTTTTCCCCGTCGATAGGTCTTTAGAGCCAGAAAGCAGGGAATTCCCAACATTAAAACTGCATTCAACAATCGGGTGATTACGGCTGGAATTGCCATCTCGGTAATTGTTTCACGTGAAACACCTCCTTGGCTTATTCCGGATTTTACCTTTATTTGCTGGAAAAACCCCTCCCGTCACGCTTTAAATCCTCTTATCTTCGGCCTTATTTATTTCCGCTTATTCTCTCGGACAATTTTATCAAAACAATCTTGGATCTCTTCCGGTTTATATCCCAGATAAGTTGCCTTTCGCAGGTAAAATCTTGTCAGGTCTTCAATTGTATCAAGGTTTCTCTTCTTTCCTGGTTTGAGGGAGTTTAGTTCCAGAATATAGGTTCCCCGGCCGTGTTGGGTTGAGATCACTGAGTCCTTGTCTAACATCCGGTAAGCCCTGGCAACTGTATTAAAATTTACTCCCAGTTGAACTGCCAGTTCCCTGGTAGTTGGAAGCTGATTGCCGGACTTCAACTCTCCGGCCTCTATCAATTCCAGAACCTGGTAGGCGATTTGTTCGTATATTGGTATGCCGCTCTTAAATTCAATTGTAATATCCATGTCTCTCTGATACAGCCGCCTGGTAAATTGTATCATTGTATCACACATAATTGTACCTGATTTTCTCTCCTTGAATATGTCCAATAATGGAGCGTCTATCCCTTTCCGGGATAGCCTTGCCCTGGGCTCAATCCTGGTGATTCCTGCCATTTTCAGGGTAACCAGCCTTGTCTTGACCGAGCCTATAATTTTAGGTATACTAGATTTCCACTTGCCGAAGTGGCGGAATAGGCAGACGCGCGCGACTCAAACTCGCGTTCCCTTGAGGATTGTGGGTTCGATTCCCACCTTCGGCATTGAATTTATATCAACCGATCCCGGAAATTAAGGATCGGTTTTTCTTATTCTTAAGGACTTTTTCTCTGCTTCCTTTCCCCGTTATCCGGGAGCACGGAAAGGTTATAATTGAGAACATGTACCCGTAATCAAAGGAGCATGTCAATGCCTTCAACCAAAGATATCCTGGCTGTGATCATGGGCGGTGGACAGGGAACTCGTTTATTCCCCCTTACTAAAGTCCGGGCCAAACCTGCCGTTCCCATAGGTGGCAAGTATCGCCTAATTGATATCCCTATCAGCAACTGCATCAATTCCAATATCGACCGCATTGCTCTGTTAACCCAATTCAATTCAGTGTCCCTTCACCGACATATTACTCGAACCTATAATTTTGATCCTTTTCACCGGGGATGGGTTCAGATCTGGGCAGCTGAGCGAACTATGCTCAATGACACCTGGTACCAGGGCACAGCTGATGCCGTCCGGCAGCAACTGTTTGAAATTCACAGCACCGGAGCAGAATACACCCTGATCCTGGCTGGCGACCATTTATATAGGATGGATTATGAACTAATGGCTCATCACCTGTGGGAAAACGGAGGGGACATTTCCATTGCGCTGCAGCCCGTTTCCCTGGAATCTGCTCCTCGCCTGGGAATTCTAAAACGCGGAAAAGGACATCAAATCACTGATTTTGTTGAAAAACCCAAAGATCCCGACCTTCTGAGATCTTTCATCAGCCGTGACGATTCTGGTCTTCCTCTTTTAGGATCAATGGGAATATACCTTTTTAAAACATCGGTACTGACTGATCTTCTCAAAGAATTGAACGTGGATGATTTCGGCCGAGAAATCATTCCCCACGCCATACATACCCATAAGGTTGTCGGTTATGATTTTGAAGGATACTGGGAAGACATTGGTACTATTCGATCTTTTTATCACGCCAATCTTGCCCTTACTCAGCCTTCTCCTCCTTTCAATTTTTATGATGTCAACCAGCCCATATATACTCATGCCCGCTTCCTGCCCGGGTCGATCATTGCCGGTGCAAAGCTGGAAGATGTCTCTCTGGCAGATGGATGTTATATCGGCGAGGCGGAAATTGAATGCAGTGTGATTGGACTTCGCAGCCAGATCCAGGATGGATCGGTTGTCAGGAATACTGTCGTCATGGGTGCAGATTATTACGAGGAGGACAAAAACACCTCCGGTCCTGTCCCAATCGGAATCGGGAAAAATTCCCGGATTGATGGGGCTATCATAGACAAGAATGCCCGCATCGGTTCAAATGTGATCATCCATCCTTTTCCCCCTGGAACGGAATTCGACTCGGAAAAGTGGTCTATCCGGGACGGCATCGTTGTCATCCCCAAAAGCATAGTCATTCCTGACGGAACCCAAATTATTCCTGACTGAATTATGTGTTTTTTATTTGAGAAGGACTTCGTCCCATATTTACAAAAGATTAATATTTTACCCATTTTCTGTGGATAACTACTCTTATTATGTGGATAACCTGCTTCAATTGGGGATAACTTCGTATTAATTTGGGGTTTTTTGAGGGGATAATAGTCCCAAAAATCCACCTTTTTCCACAAGAAGAATTTATTTTAGCTGCTACCAAGGGTTTATCCCTGGATACCTCTATGTTATTCATTTCTATCCCCAATGACTTGTGGATTAAACTATGCTAATTCAATTTATTCTTTATACCATATGAGGGGTTAGTAAACATAGAACACCCCGTATATGGGGATCTCTATAGAAAATTTCATCATTAATAACCTTATCA
>CAYUXO010000058.1:3267-16494 GCA_964448865.1 uncultured Anaerolineales bacterium | reverse complement strand
TCCAAATAAATATTCCAAGTTGACGAGAGGGGGAGAGAATAGTATACTCTTGGTGAACATTATCAATAAAAACCTTCGGGGTAGGGTGAGCGAAAGCAATTCCCAATCGGCGGTACAGCCCGCGAGCGCTTAATAAAGCGCAGGATCCGGTGAAACTCCGGGGCCGACGGTATAGTCCGGATAGGAGAAGGTAAGACAGGTTGTTTAACCTGTCAGGTTGTCTGAAAGCCCCGAAAGCTGATTAGCTTTCGGGATTTTTATTGAATAACCTGCCTGTTTTGTATATTACCCCGCCTTTGGGCGGTTTTTTTTTGGAGAAATAATGAAAGGTCTGGGAAATTGGGTGAAAAGAGCTGCATTTCTGATCATATCCGCTTTGCTGGGATGGGCCCTCTGGCAGGGTTTTACATTGTACAGTAATATACCCTCCTTTATTCTTCCCAGCCCGGGTGAAGTTTGGAATAAATTTTTAGTAGTTATCCAGAATGGAACGCTTATTTATCACACATTGGTCACTCTCCAGGAAGTGATCGCAGGATTAACCCTCGGATTGTCCGCTGCAACCATTACCGGATATTTGCTTGCCAAATCTCCGGTTGTCGAACAGGTGCTTTCACCGTATATAGTCGCCAGCCAATCAATACCCATTGTGGCAATTGCCCCCTTGCTGGTGATTTGGCTCGGACCGGGCTTATTTTCAAAGGTTTTAACCAGCGCATTGATCGTCTTTTTCCCGGTGCTGGTGAACACTACAGTGGGATTGAGGTCCGTGCCGGAAGAGCTTTACGATTTAATGAAATCTCTGCAAGCCAGCCCCCTGCAGAGGATCACAAAACTGGAGATCCCAGCTGCGATGCCGGTTTTTCTGGGCGGTCTTAGAATTGGAGCGACCCTGGCTGTGATCGGTGCTGTAGTGGGAGAATTTGTAGGCGCAGATAAAGGATTGGGTTTCTTGGTCAATGTCGGACGGGGACTCTATGATACGGCCATGGTTTTTGTGGCTGTATTCACCCTGGTGTTGCTGGCGTTGACTTTATATGGATCAGTTGTTTTTCTGGAAAGCCGCTTGCTTTCCTGGCAAAAAAGGAATGGTGACAAGTGAACTCCCTGAATAAAAAATTATCTCTGAAAATTAATTTTGGTCTGATTATATTAACGGGTTTATTTCTTATAACCGCCTGCAGTGTGATCAAACCTCAGGAATTTTCTTCGGAAGATATGACCCTGGTTCGGCTTCCCATGGGATATATCCCTAACGTGCAGTATGCACCTTTTTATGTCGCTATGGAGAAGGGATTTTTTACCGAAGTTGGGATCGAGCTGGAATTTGATTATTCTTATGAAACAGATGGAGTGGCGCTGGTGGGAGCTAACGAAATCCAATTTTCTGTAGTATCTGGAGAACAGGTGCCGATCGCCCGAGCGGAAGGCCTGCCCATTGTTTATGTCATGGCCTGGTATGAAAAATATCCTGTAGCGGTGATATCCAAAATTGAACAAAATATTCAAGAACCCCAGGATCTGGCTGGAAAACGGATCGCTCTCCCAGGCTTATTTGGGGCAAATTATGTGGGATTAAGAGCGTTAATGGGAGTAGTAAACCTTTCAGAAAGCGACTTGACTATGGAGTCGGTTGGTTTTAACCAGGTGGAGGTGCTGGCAACTGATACTAGTGAAGTCATTGTCGGCTACATCGCCAATGAACCTGTCCAGCTGGCTGCTCTTGGTTATGATCTCAATGTGATCCTGGTTTCCGATTATCTCGACCTGGTTTCAAATGGGATCATAACCAACGAAATCACACTCAGGGAAAATCCAGACCTGGTTGAACGAATGGTTTCAGCAACCCTGAAAGCGATCCAATATGCAGTAGAACACCCTGAAGAAGCCTTCCAGGCCTGTTTTAAATTCGTTGAAGGATTGGAAGATGCAGATCAGGAGGTTCATTTCGATGTGCTCAAAGCTTCCCTGGAACTATATCAGACAGATCCATACGGATACAGCGATCCGGAAGCCTGGGAAAATATGCAGGATGTTTTGTTGAGTATGGGTCTTATGAAAGAAGCCATTCAGCTGGATCAGGCATATACCAATGAATTCTCCCAATAATTCCAATCTGCTTCTCCAGGTAAAGGATCTGGGCGTAACTTTTGTTGATGAGAAAGGATCCCTCCAAGCCCTGAAAGGTGTGAATTTTTCTGTAGAAAGGGAACAGTTTATCTGTGTTGTGGGTCCCTCCGGAAGCGGCAAGAGCACTCTTGTCAGGGTGTTGGCCGGACTTTTACCGCCGACTATCGGTGAAGTCATCCTGGATGGGTCGAGGATCACTAAACCCCGCCGGGGAGTTGGTATAGTTTTCCAGAAAGCCAACCTGATGCCCTGGCGTTCGGTTATCAGAAATATCACCTTGCCATTAGAAATCCAGAATTCACCGCCTGAGCGTGCTACAGAAAGAGCCCAGGAGCTAATAGACCTGGTTGGCTTGACAGGATTTGAAGATTGGCTTCCCCGGGATTTGTCAGGGGGGATGCTGCAGCGCGTGGCAATTGCCAGAAGCCTTGTTCAAGACCCGGAGCTGCTGCTCCTGGACGAACCTTTCGGAGCACTGGATGCGCTTACCCGTGAAAAGATGGGTACAGAATTATTGAGAATTTGGCGAGCCCGGAAAAAGACAGTGATCATGATCACGCACGATATCTCAGAGGCAGTCTTTCTGGCTGACCGGGTGTTGGCGATCAGTCCCCAGCCTGGAAATATCCGCCTGGATCTGAAGATCGACCTGGATCGACCCCGTAAAGATAGCGATCGCTTCTCTCCCGGGTTTGTAAGTCTGACCCAGCAGCTGCGGGAAGCGATTAGATGAAAGCATAAAACAATACATAATGTAATATACAAAATTTTACTTTAATGTTAGGATTGTTCTGTTGTTTTTTGCTAGTGTTGTGAGGTAAAAATGGTTATGGAAGATCTCCAGCCGATTGAGGCTGAACCCCGGAAGGGCAGTGCTTTGAAATTTATCGTTGGTGGCGTGATCATCGTCGCAGCGATAATCTATTTAATGGTCTCTTCATTAGAAGCCAATATCCAGTATTTCCTGACAGTTGATGAAATCATAGAAAAGGAACAGGCAGGGGAGCTGGACGGTAGAAATATCCGCGTGTCGGGAGCAGTTCTGGGTGACAGTATAGAATATGATATGGATACCTTGGAATTGAGCTTCACGATTGTGCATGTGCCGGCAGATAACGAGTTCATTGACGAGGAAGGCGGTCTGGCTGGCGCGCTGCATAACGCAGTAATGGATCCAACCCGGTCCCAGTTGAGGGTCGTTTATCATGGTCCCATACCGGATTTGCTCCAAAATGAGGCCCAGGCGATATTGACAGGCGAACTATTGGCTAACGGTGTATTTGAAGCCGATGAACTCCTGCTCAAATGCCCCACTAAGTATGAGGGATCTGTCCCGGATCAAATTGAATCCTAACAAGAAAATTCCAAAAATAAGTGCTTGGGAGAGTTTATGGCAGCCGAGATCGGTTTTGGTTCCTTATTTATCACATTCATAGTATCCGTTTACGGGTTTATCGCGGCAATCTACGGAGAAAGAAGTCATCAGAAAACCTGGGTGCTCAGTGCCCAACATGCCATGCGCCTGGTTTTTCCTCTGCTGACAATTTCTATTGTCTGTCTGGTTTACCTGATTATTAACAACCACTTTGAAGTGGTTTACGTGCACCAGGTTTCCAGCCTGAGCATGCCCACTTATTTAAAAATTACTGCTCTATGGGGAGGCCAATCAGGGTCATTGTTATTCTGGTCCTGGCTCCTGGCCGGGTTCACATCCGCAATTACGCTGCGAAAATGGGATAGGGATCAGGAATTTCTGCCCTGGGTGATTGTTGTCAGTCTGATAACCCTGACTTTTTTCCTACTTCTGAATACTTTCTTTGAAAATCCTTTTATCCGCTACTGGCAAATTAACCAGGACATTGTGACAGCTTTTTCCCAACCTCCGGGCGGCGTGATGATCTTCCCCCGGGATGGCACGGGATTGAATCCACTGTTGCGCCATCCGGGCATGATCATCCATCCCCCCATGCAGTACCTGGGTTTTGTTGCCTTTATAGTGCCCTACGCTTATGCAATGGCATCCTTGATCTCAGGACGCTCCGATGATCGCTGGATTCAATTATCCCGTACCTGGACCCTGTGGGCCTGGTTGTTCCTCTCCCTGGGATTAATTCTGGGAGCGCGCTGGGCTTATGATGTGCTGGGTTGGGGTGGTTATTGGGGCTGGGATCCGGTAGAGATCTCAGCCTTTATGCCCTGGCTTTCTGGAACGGCATTTCTGCATGCAGTCTTGATCCAGGAAAAACGGGGCATGTTTAAACAGTGGCCGATCGTATTAATTATCCTGACCTACAACCTGGTCCTCTTTGGCACCTTCCTGACCAGATCCGGTTTGTTGTCGTCTGTGCATTCATTTGCCACGAGCACCATCGGTCCAATTTTCCTGGCGTTTATTGCCCTGACGATTTTTGTTTCATTCTGGCTCCTGGGTGCCCGTTGGAAGAACTTTAAGTCTCCCCAGGTTCTAACATCATTTTTCTCAAAAGAAGCGTTAATCCTGATCAGCGTTGTTCTATTCATGGGCCTGCTCGTTACCTCATTCTGGGGAGTGCTTTTCCCGAAGATCTCTGAACTGGTGACTGGCCAAACAGTGACAGTTGGTCCTCCGTTTTATGAAAGGGTTGCCGCGCCAATATTCGGCAGTATGCTTATCATCATGGTGATCTGTCCCCTGGCTGTTTGGAGTTATGCTTCATTCAAACATCTGGGTCGATTGTTATGGAAACCTTTGATCGTATCTATTATCGGAATTGTTTTGCCCCTATATGGAGGTTTAACCAATTGGGCGGCTGTGATAGGGTTCTGGCTGGTGACTTTTGTGCTGGCAGTCAATGCCTTTGAATTTGCCCGCCGTACCCGCCTGCGGAGAAAGAATGAATCTGAAAGCTGGTGGGATTCATTCGTAAGGGTTTTCAAACGGAACCGCCGATCCTATAGTGCCATGATCATCCATATCGGTGTGGTTTTGATGGCGCTGGGAATCATTGGCATAGAGTTTTTCCAGACCGAAACTCAAGGGACGTTGGCTGAAGGTGAAGAATTGAGTCTGGCATCTTATACAATGGAATTCGAACGGTTGGATCTCTTTGACGCCAAAGACTCCAGAAATGTTGCCCGGGCAGTTGTCCTGGTCAAGAAAGACGGACAGGTGATCGATGAATTGTATCCGCGGCGAGATTTCTTTTATGAATCCGGCCAACCCATGACTATTCCCGGGGTCCGCAGTACCCTGGTAGATGATTTTTATGTCATCCTGGTGGACTGGAAAGCTATTACCTCAGAGGGGGCTACTTTTAAGGTTTATCACAATCCTCTTGTGAAATGGCTTTGGATAGGCACCTGGGTCGTTATTGCTGGAGTTGTGGTAGCCACCTTGCCGGAAAGGAAATCCAAGACCGCTGGAGTCAAAACGGGGAGGTCAAGATGAAAAAAAGCTCTCATCGAAAATATTTGATATATATACTGATTTTACTGGTGACACTGGTTCCAGTATCAGTAGGCGCTCAGGGATCTGACCCAACCGATGATGAAGTAAATGCTATTGCCAAACAACTATTCTGCCCGGTTTGTGAAAACATCCCCCTGGATACTTGCGGAACAGCTGCCTGTGAACAATGGCGGGGCATTATCCGTGATAAACTCGCCGAGGGCTTGACGGAAGATCAAATCAAAGATTATTTTGTCGATCAATACGGCGATCGGGTCCTGGCAGAACCACCTCTTAGTGGTTTTAACTGGGCTGTTTATATCGTTCTCCTGGTGATATTTTTGGCAGGCGGATATCTGTTTTTCCGAAGATTACAGAAATGGCAGCAGGATGTATCAAGCAATGGAACGAAAAAAAGACCTGGAAAACCCTCTAAAACAACCAAGGTTTTAGATGACTATATTGACCTTGTTGAAGAAGAATTAAGGAAAAGGTCCAAGGAGTAGTTATGAAGAAATATTTGCTCTGGGGCGGACTGGCTTTATTGTTTATTGTCCTGGGCATTGGTTTATTCCAATCGCAGCAAGGGCAGGTAGGTATTGGAGAGCCAGCACCGGATATTGAACTTGTCACTTTCGAGGGGGAGACTTACCGCTTATCTGATTATCGCGGTAGCGTAATCGTGGTCAATTTCTGGGCCTCCTGGTGTGAATCCTGTAAAATTGAAGCAAGGGATCTTGAACAAGCCTACCAAGATTATCTTGAACGGGGTGATGTCCTGTTCCTGGGTGTTGATTATGTGGATATCGAACCTGAGGCACTTAGCTACCTGGAAGAATTCGGGATTACCTATCCCAATGGACCGGATCTAAGGACAAAGATCTCTCAGGCATACCGGATCAGGGGTGTTCCGGAGACATTTATAATTGATCAACAGGGAATTATCGCCCATGTCCAGATCGGTCCTTACTCGTCCCTGGAACATATCAAATCAACTATTGATCCACTTCTGGATTAATCCTATCATTGGCGGTTATCATGTCTTTTGGTTCATTATTAATTGTTCTACTCATCTTCATTCTATCGGGATATTACATCATCCGTCCGTTTCTTGTGAAGTCTGAGTTAACTGGGCGATCCAGTTCCAGCATTTATGATTCCCTGAGCGCTGAAAGGGAACGTCTATTGTTAGCGATTGAAGAACTTGATCTGGAGCTGGAACTAAATAAGATATCCTCCAAGGAGCACTCCCGCAATCGGGATATCCTGCTTGCTGAAGCAGCTGAGGTCCTCCGGAAGCTGGATAAATATCAAAAGTCGGGCAAAGGAAAAAAAGTAGCTCCGGTGAAAGCCAAACTCGATGATGACCTGGAAAAGATGATTAATAACAGGAAAAAACAGTTAAAGGCTGAAAAATCACAGTTCTGTTCCCATTGTGGGAAGAAAGTTAAGGACAACGATCAATTTTGCAGCCATTGTGGAGAAGCATTGTGATTCAAGGATTAAAGATAGGGCGTTTTGGGCTGGTAGGCATTGTATTTTTGAGTCTTTTGTTGTCGGGATGTATTGCACTTTCAGATGACATCACTCCGCCGCCAGGTAATGCATCCCAAGCTACAGGGATTCCCAGTCCAACTTCAACAAAGGAAGAACACCAACCCACTCAAGCAATAATAATCACAGAGCTGGGAGAGGGAGAGGTATCCATTGAGATCATCGATCAGACCGGCGGCAGACTGCTGGAGGGTGGTCTGGAAGTCAGTCTGGAAGGATATGATCAGGTTGAACTGGCATATCATGATTCCCAGCCAGTAGATATTTCTGGCCAGGTGTTATTTACCCAAGTTCCTTTGGAGCCAGGCCGGGTATTTTTTGCTTCAATATCCTATGGAGGAGCGGTCTACCGCTCCGAAATAGTTGAAATTAGTGAAGATGCCAGCTCGCTCCAGTTACCTGTCCAGGTCTATGAAACGACTACCGATGGTTCCGCTTTGTTTATAGAGCGATTGCATTTATTGGTGGAATTCATGCAGCCTGACCTGGCAAATGTTGTTGAAATATATATTATTTCCAATCTGGGTGACGCTACTGTCGTGGCAGGATCCCCAGGCGAGCCTTCTGTTGAATTCCCCCTGCCAGCTGAGGCCGGGTCGATCAGTTTTGATGATGGCTCGATTGGGCAAAGATACCTGCTGACTGAAAATGGTTTTGGCGATACGCTGAGCATCTCTCCAGGGTCTGGTGTATACCAGGTGCTGGTATATTACACTTTGCCGTATAAGAGAAATAAACTGGATTTCAAACAAGAAATGGCATATCCAGTTGGCGCGGTTGTGGTGATGACCCCGGCAGGAAATGTCAGTATAAAGAACTCTGATTTGGAAGACCTCGGGGTTCAATACGTAACTGGAGGTGCTGTCCAGGTCTACTCGGGCCCACCCATCCCCAGAAACCAGAGTTTGGATTTCCGAATATCAGGAAAACCTGACACCGCTGCCGCCCAACCTGAGCCGACCGTGACATCTTCCCAGACTTTATTGATTGTACTGGGTGCCATTGGCGGATCCTTATTCCTGGGCGGTATAGTGCTCTTCATCCGCAATCGCCGCCGTGTTGAGTCTGTCGGTGATGCTGATGCCCAGGAAGGAAAACGAGAGGAAATCCTCGATTCCATTATTGCCCTGGAAGATCTTTTCAAGAACGAAGAAATCTCTGCCAAGGTTTATAAGAAAAAACGCCAGGAACTGAAAGATCAATTCAGTAAATTGGTTGACCATTAATCGATGATTATCGTTAAGAAACTTGTAAAACGCTTTGGGCCACTTACAGTTTTGCGAGAGCTGGATCTTGAAGTCAGTTCCGGAGAATTTGTGGCTTTGCTGGGTCCCAATGGAGCTGGAAAAACCACCCTGTTAAGGATTCTGGCAACATTGTCGAAACCCAATTCAGGTCTTGTCCAGATAGCTTCCTACAAACTGCCTGAACAAGCTGTTTATGTCCGGAAACAATTAGGGGTTGTATCTCACCTTCCGCTGCTTTATGGCGATCTGACTGCCGAAGAGAACCTGGCATTTTACAGCCGCTTGTATGATATCGCTCCTCAACGCAGGGAGCAGGTCCTGGATCTGGTCGGTCTCTCTTCCAGGAAGAATGACCTGGTACGGACTTATTCCCGGGGTATGCAGCAGCGTCTTGCCATTGGCCGGGCAATCCTGCACAGCCCGCGGATATTGTTGCTGGACGAACCTCATACCGGCCTGGATCAGGACGCGGGTGAAATCCTGGATAAAGTTCTCCGGGAGGTTGCCCTGGAAGGGCGTACGGTGATCATGACAACCCATGACCTGGTCAGAGCAGCTGAGCTGGCTACCCGGTTGGTAGTTCTTTCCAAGGGAAAGATCAGAACCTCACTCTCAAAAGATCAATTCGAATCAGCTGACCTGATATCGATTTACCGCGGAGCGCTTGGTGTTGGGGAGGGGAGCAAATGAAATCCTACCTGAACGCTGTCCGGGCTGTGATCTGGAAAGATCTCACGGCTGAATGGAGAACACGAGAGAATATAACCGCCATGCTGGTATTCGCGCTGCTGGTGGTGCTGATCTTTAATTTTGCACTGGAGCTGGACATTCAAGCCCAGGAATCACTCTCCGCGGGAATATTGTGGGTGACTTTTATTTTTTCCGGGACAATTGGTTTGAATAGGTCCATGGCAACGGAAAAGGACGGCGGCTGCCTGGATGGTTTACTGCTTGCCCCAGTTGACCGCAGCGTGATCTATTTTGGCAAAGTGATCGGCAATATGATCTTCATGCTGCTGGTTGAGATTATCATCCTGCCTATCTATAGCTTTTTATTTCAGGTGCATGTTTTTCAACCAGGATTTTTACTGGTGGTGTTTTTGGGTTCGTTTGGTTATGTAGCAGTTGGGACCTTGTTGGCTACCATGGTGATCCAGGTCCGAACCAGGGATATCCTGCTGCCTATCTTGCTTTTCCCATTAACTCTGCCGGTGGTGATCGCTGCAGTCAAAGCCAGCCAGGGATTCTTAGAATTGCTGCCATATTCAGAAGTATCTACCTGGATCACTCTGCTGATTGTTTACGATCTGATATTTTTTGCGGTAGCATTTATGGTGTTCGATTATGTAGTGGAGGAATGAAATATGACAGATAAACCTCGTTTATTGACTTTCTTAGATATTCTGACAGCGATCGTGCTTTTGATTGCCGTCTGGCTGGTATTCTTTTATGCCCCGATTGAAGTGATGATGGGAGCAGTCCAAAAGGTCTTTTACTTCCATGTGGCAACTGCCTGGGTAGGCATGCTCGGTTTCCTGGCAGCTGCGGTAGCTGGGATCATTTATCTTCGAAAGGGAGAATTACACTGGGATGTGGTTAGTTTTTCAGCCATTGAGATCAGCCTGGTATTTTTCATGGTGGCGATCATTATGGGGTCGATCTGGGCCAGACCTATTTGGAATACCTGGTGGACCTGGGATCCGAGACTGACAACCGCCGCCATCGTGGAGCTGATTTATGCTGCTTACCTTCTGCTGCGGCAGGGTGTTGATGACCCGGAGCGCAGAGCCCGTTTTGGCGCAATTTATGCGATATTTGGTTCTATCAGTGTGCCGCTGACCTTTATCTCGATCAGGCTGCTGAGAACCATTCATCCGGTTGTGGTCGGCAATGCTGAAGCGGCAGCTCAAGGTGGTTTTAATATGGATGATCCCATGAAACTGGCATTTTTCTTCAGCCTGGCAGCTTTTTCAATCTTTTTTGCTGATCTGATGTGGCACCGGGTTCGTCTGGGAAATCTTCAAAATAAACTTGATAAGCTTCGTATTGAAGCTTATGCCAAGGAGGACTGAACCATGCTGAGTAGATTCTTTGTGCCTGATACTGTTGATTACATGATCGCCGGATACCTGGTACTGACTATTGTGATTTCCACCTATATATTAAGCATATATTTTCGCTGGAAAAAAACCCGCCAGGAAATTGAGAGTTTTACTGAAAGTGAGTAAAAAAAGCCCCGATCAGGGGCTTTTTTATTATTTAGGACACGGTTTCCTAGGTGGTATGCACCCTATAAACCGGACAAATAAATAGAACCCTCAGATACTAAAAGCGCCCGGGGACGGGCGCTTTTGCCGTTAATTACTCACCCGTCCCCGGGTGAGGATAGGTTCCCAGTACTGCCAGGAAATGGGTGCAGTGAACATTCAGGGTGAATTCCTTACGCTCTAGCAGGAGCGCTTCGTCTTCCCTCAGGACTGGCTTCAGCTCTCAACAACGGGCTCTAGCAGGAGCGCCAGCTCCTGCGAATATCAAACCCGGGAGAGCTGGCGCTCTCCCTAGAGCGGTTTCAAGAAAAGCCCCGGAGGGCTATTGATTGTGGCATTATTTTATTTATTCAGGCAGGTCTCTTCTAATTCCAAAAGCCATTTTTTACGCTGTAAACCTCCCCCATAACCAACCAGGCTGCCATCAGATCCAATCACACGGGGCAGGGGATGATGATAGCTATCCGGTTTTTACCGTTTGCTGAACCTACAGCCCGGATTGCTTTGGGATTTCCCAGTGCTTGTGCTTGCTGTTTATATGACCGTGTTTGACCATAAGGGATTTCCTGAAGCGCTTTCCAGACGGATTGCTGAAAATCAGTGCCCGGTGTGTGCAGTGGGACTGTAAATTGGATCCTTTTTCCTTGAAAATACTCCCGGATCTCATTTTGAACCTGGTCAAGGAAAGGATTGTCCCCCGGCAAAATTGCAACATTCAGGCGTTTTTGTAAATCTTTAAACTCAGTTTCCAACATCCGGCGGTCAGTGAACTCCAGCAAACATAAACCCTGTTTGCTGGCACAGGCGAACATAGGACCGATCGGCGTTGTAAATCGAGTGATATTCAGGAGATCTTTTTTTCCGGGACTTGTAGGTGGTTCTCCAAATACAGATCGATAACTTTCATTGAAACCGCTGAGAGAGTCGAAACCACTTTCATAGGCCGAGTCAATCACAGATTTTCCACGATCAATGCTCTGATAAGCTGCATTGATCCGCAGCATTCTCTGGTAAGCATGAAAGGTCATCCGGTGATGTTTTTTAAACCATCTTCTGATTTTGCTGGGCTCAATTCCTCTCCGGACTAAATCAAAGTCTTTGATCCTCAAATAGGGATTTTGGTGCAGTTCAGTAATAAGGGTATTGATATAGGGTGGAGTTTCGCCGAGCTTCTCCATGGGTTTGCAGATCTTGCAGGGCCTGAAACCATGCTGCAAGGCACCTTTGGGGTTATCGAAAAAGAGCACATTTTCCGGCTTGGGTTTTCTGGCTCTGCAGGATGGCCTGCAGAATATACCGGTAGTTTTTGCACCTGTAACAAATATCCCCTCATAGGAAGAATCCTGGGTGCCAATCACTTTGTATTTTTCTTGAAATGTAAGGGTTGTCATCATTTAAATCCTTCGTTCAGATCTTTTTTATCCTGAAAGAGAATTTATCATCTGCACCATAATAAAGCTACCGAAAAATTGACAAGTAAATTTCTATATCTGGGGCGTTGTTTATCAACCGGGGTTTTACGGCTTGATAATTCTGTCATCCATTTCCCATTGATGGTCCAGGGTATGCCACACCACCCGCCTGATAAAAAATCTCACCGGCCAGATAATTCCCCCTCGCGGTCCACCCTCAGGCAACCCCTCATTTTCTGAGACATCTAAAACAAGTAGGATCTGTTGGCGGACTAGCCGGATTTCTGTCATTAAATCGTTTTCCAGGTTCTTTCTATAGCTCCGGGCCATACGTTTGAGATAGGCCAGGTCTGCCTCAAGCACGTGATTGAGGATCCCACCCGCGTCCCTTCCACACCCCGGGGTCCTTTTCTCAGTTTCTTTCCCAGGGCATTTTGATAACTATCATCAAATGACTGCCAGCAGCCTTTCAGAATTTTCCTCCAGTGTTGATAGTCTTTTTCATCTGCTGGTAGATGATCCGTCTGGAGGATGATAGCCGGAGCGCCGAAACTCGTGGTTGCATTTCCTTCGACTTGGTCCGCAATCACAAAATCAGCAGTATTTTGAGGTGGATCAAAAGGAATCCCGGCAATTTTCATTAACTCACTATAGCGAGGTGCGTATTGGAACAGAGCCTGGAGGGCAGATTCATCATCCTTGCCGCTGCGGCACCAACCGGGCCAATCAAGGGCTCCCGCAAAGGTTTTTTTCTGGTTTTTTCTATAAAGATGGGAAATGATTCCATTGAAAATTTCCTTTGTTCGATATTGTATTTCTTCAAGTAATAACTTGTAGGAGATCCATCGCCCCAATGATCAAGAAAATAATGCCGGAGATGGCATGGCCCAGCCAGGGAGCGATAATGCTCTGGCTGCGCTGAAATGCATACCCATAGACTAATCCGGCCAGAAATGTGCTGATCAACCCAACCCAGCTGCGCAGGGGATACTTTGACAAATCCACAATGGGAGAGAGGTAATGCCAGGCTGTAAAGGCCAGATTGGAGATCAACAAACCCCAATGTTTTCCCAAACGGCTTGATAAACTGGACTGCAGCCAGCCCCGGAAGAAAAATTCCTGAAAGGGACTTATGATCAATATCCAAAGAGGGATGCCGACCAGCAGCTGTTTTCCTAGCTGATCAGGCA
>CAYUXO010000058.1:0-3167 GCA_964448865.1 uncultured Anaerolineales bacterium | reverse complement strand
ATCAACGTTGTTCATACGGAATCATCCGTTGTGATGAATTCCCTTAAATCAGAATCCAGGATCCGTTTCAGCTCGATTTGATTTTCCTGGCTCGTTTCCGTGAACAGGAAGCCAAAAACCGGGTATTTCTTGTAATCGAATTTCCTCAACTCTAAAGGATTTTCAAAACTGGACCATAATTTTTCATAATCAAAAGAGCTGATCTTGTCAGGGGCTATTCCTGTGGAATTGCCCAGGATGATAATACTGTAGAGTTTTCCAGCTTTATCCTGGAGGATCTCAGGCCAGTCCGGCTTGATTTGCGAATAATAATACAAGTAGGGATTGAAACCATAGGCATAATAAGTTAGATCAGCCGTTGTGCACCAGCCCCCGAACCTTAATGGGTTGACTTCAATGGGGACCAGGGTGCCATCAGGGATCCTTCTGAGTTCAATATGGGCGGGAAAGTTCTTTACTTCAGCCAGCATGCCAATTTCCGCAACAAAATTTGTAAATTCATCAAGATTGTTCTCAATGATCTCTTTGGATGAAGTGTATACCCGGTCGCCAACATCATCGGCAGATGAAAATGAGTGTTTGAGGATGTTCAGGATCACTGGTTCGCCATTTAGGTCAAAATAAACATCAAGGGCAAATTCGTCTCCCTTGACGCAGCTTTCAATAATATAGGAGCTTGTATCAACTACTTCCCTGGGATAGATATCCTTATTTTCCCCGGCTGCTTTCTGGATCGAGTTGAGCGCCTGGTCCCACTCTGCTGCATTCCTGACCTTATGGACTCCCTCACTCATAAAACCAGTGGAAGGTTTGATGATCAATGGGGCTGGCAGCCCCGAAAATTGAATGTCTGCCAGGTCTTCTACTTTCACTGATTTGAAGAAAAAATCAGGCACCATCGATTTTGTCAGTTCACGAAACTTGGTTTTATTCTTAAATAACTCTATTTTTTTAACCAGGTCACTGAAGGATAAATGCTCTGCAATCCATCCCAGTGAATTTTCAGAGATGGTGTAGAGGGCAAGCTCGCCAGGCTGCCGGGCCAGTTCAACTGCCTCGGCTTCAGATAAAATTTTTGTGCCGGGATAGAGATCCATTTCACGAGAAATCTTTGTGCCCACAACAGGGATGGCATGATCCCTGACAGTTTTCTTTAATAGATCTGAAATGTAGGGTTTATCAACAAAAAACAAAACTTTCTCCTTGTATTTCTACCAATAAAGGAAATCAACTGAATATTATTCGTTAAATCATTCGGAAAGTTTACCACGAGATGGCCTGGTTTTCCGCTGGAGAGAGGACCAGGTATCTACAAGTTATAACAGATGTGCCCGAGATAATTAATAGGCCAACTGCCGGTCTCGCCTCCGGGCCAGTTCACTTGCGTATTGATGGCCCAATTGGTCTGCATGTTCCCTGGCCCAGTCGCTCAGTTTGATTTCACCCGCTGGCGGTGAAGATGTATAAAGAAGATCACCCATCAAGCCCTGAATTTCTTCCCGGGTGACAAAAGTGTCTCCCACCAGTTTGCCGATCAGATACCCTGCCAGAAAACCCAATTCTGGTGGTACTGATATGATCGGTCGGGGATATCCAATTATTTCCCCAATCTTACCTACCAATTCCCGATAGGTGAATGTCTCTGGGCCGATCGCGTCGATGATTTTGTTCTCTTTTCCAACCCCTTCTGCTACAGCCAGACGCGCCAAATCGTCCACATAGATTGGCTGCAAACGGTAGCTGCCATCACCAAAGACGCCATAGACTGGCAATCGGCGCAGCACCCAGGCAATGTTATTGATCAGAATATCTTCCTTGCCAAATAAAACGGTGGGTCTCAGGATAGCATAGGACAATCCGGTTTTCTGGAGTTCGCGTTCCAGGCGGGCTTTGCCGCTGAAGTATTCGAGTTCAGAATCCTCTGACGGATTAGTGATGCTGATATGCACAATCCGGCGCAGGCCAGCTTCTTTAGCAGCCTGGAAAAGTTTGATCGTGTTCTCGATCGCGTCCTGGTGTGTGAAGTCACGATGATTAAAACGCACCCAGTAAGTATTATAAAGAACGGTTGCTCCTTGCAATGATGCGGCCAGCTTGCCAGCATCGTTAAAGTGAAATGGTGAGGCGGTGACTTCACCGCCGAAGGGATTGGCGCGATTTGGTGAGTTGGTCAGGGTGTGGACTTTTTTCCCTGCCTTCAGCAAGCGGGAAGCGATGTATTTCCCTGAATAACCAAAAGCACCAGTTACGACATGTAATTCCATTAATGGCTCTCCATATGATCGTGACTCAAAGCTTTTCTCCGATTTCCCTTTGCATGGACAAATACAAACCCTCAACTTTAGTCCTTGCCCAGGGTGTCCTGCGAAGGAATTTCAGACTCGACTTAAGAGATGGATCATGATTAAAGCAGCGAATATTGATTCGTTCCCCCAGTTCGCTCCAGCCATAATGGTCAATCAGACTGGTTAAAATTTGCTCCAGGGTGATGCCGTGTAAGGGATTGTTGGGTTGTGGTTTGTTCATAAACTCCGTCTTTTGTCATCCTGACCCAGAGTGGAAGCGAAGGGGAAGGATCCATACAGCGATGGGTTTCCCAGTCCTTGGTTTAAGTCCACGACTATTGTATCTTATGTGAATATGGATTCCTCACTTTGCTCGGAATGACAAATAGACAGTATGTGTCATCTTGAGCCCTTCGTCAATGCTCAGGACAGGCCCTTCGACAGGCATTCTGCAAGTGTAGTTACTTGTTGGCGATGGCCCGCAGAATACACAGTTATCTCTGGGAACGGAAATAACGTTTTGTTATGACAGCCACAGCAGCCACCAGCAAGATCATCCCTGTGCCGGCTCCGATAAGCACTGCAATTTGAAAGTATGACAAATTCGTGGGCCACTCAAAACTTCTAGCATCTGGGGTAGAGCCAACACCCAAGACGACCAGATCATTTTCTGTGGCGACAAGGTGTTGAGTCCGACTGCACAAGCTGACTGCCAGGCTGTTTTCTGTTCCATCGGCATACACGAGGTATTCACCCCCTTTTTCAAACGTATAGCCGCAGCTTGCGCCTGAGCGAGACGTGGTGATGGTGATCGTTTGGTTCACTGGACCTTTCCACACCGTGTAGACCTGGAAGGTTACCTTGATGGGATCTGCAGAGCTG
>CAYUXO010000057.1:15235-16948 GCA_964448865.1 uncultured Anaerolineales bacterium | reverse complement strand
TAACTCATATTAAGGGCTCACCACTCTCCCCATAAACAGGATGGTATTGGTCTGGTGCTCCCGAATCACAAGCATAAATGGCCGGTCGACGGTTATCTCGATTGGATCAGCTGGCGCAGAAGTTACTGACATGATAACTGCTGTCGCGGCAGCCGCTTCTGTTCCTTCTTCATCCACATTCACATAGGCTTTGTGAAAGACATCCGAAATGAATAGATCTTTATTCCCGGTCATACCGGAAAAATCCGCCGCGTCACTGAACGCCAGAGGCATACCCATATCAGCCAGGATCTGAGCCAGGCTGATTTCAGACTCAAATTCGAATTTTGGAAAAGTTAAACGGATCGGTGAATAAACCATTCCCTCCGCGATCTGATCAAGAGTTTCTACAGTTAAAGAACTTTCAAAATCCTGGTAATCACCTTCATCTGGAAGGATCACCAGCATAGATACTTCTCCGCCAACGTAAGGCATTTGAAAAGATTGGAAATTTTCTCCCTGATAATAAAGAAAATTTAGATCTGATCCGTGCATCATTGTTACCGAGATTTTTTCATCATCAAGACCGGTAAACATCCCTGCATCAGTAAAGATCTCCTCAAAAGGTTCCAGCCAGGTCGCTTTAAAGTAAATGGCGTTGCTTAACACCAGCCTGGTATCACTATTTATGGCTCCCTGGGGTATCAGATCCTGGATCTTCTCCCGGGTTTGGTCGGTGATCCAGTCATTGATTACCTGGCGGGATTCTTCCGGTTCCATGATATAGTCCAGCAGCCGTAAACCAGCCCCATAATTTTTAGCCAGGGTGTTAAGGAAATCTTCCTCAAAATGAAAGTTTTCCTGCCCCCAGATAGCATTCGCAATACTCAATTGAAAGGGATCACCCTGATCCTCGGGTATATCCTGATCCGCCAGGGAAGCCAGGTATTGATCCAGAGCATTAAAAGATGGATGAAGGTTTTCCTGGTCCATCAAAAAATGGAGGGTTTCCGCCATCTCGGCGGCGGTATCTCCCACTGCTCCAGCATATGTCATCGCTAGAGCTGAGGAGATGCTGTAAGGAGAGAAGAATATGTTGCCTGATTGATCCTGGAGTCTCTGATAAAGGTCCAGGGCAAAAGCATTATTTCCAGAAGTCAATGGTCCCAAACCCTCTGCAGGAAGTTGAGTGATCTTCTCTCGTGGTAATTTTGATTCCAGAACCTGGGATTTGGATCCACCAGGGATCACAGAATCCTGTAAAGAACATCCAGTGCTGATCAGTAAAAACAGGCTGACCAGAAGGGGTAGGGATATATTTCGAAAATTATTATCGGTCTTCATAACTCACTCCATCAATTGGTTTTAATTTCTTTCCTTATGACGAATCATACTGCCATTTTGTTCCCGCAAAAAGAAATTTCACAAGGGTCAAGGATATGAACTATCTGGCCTGCCAACTGATTAGAATAAGAGGCTGCCCCAAAACCAATCCTGACAGATCAATAAACCTTTCAAGAACACCCGGACATCAATGTCCGGGCTGAGAACTCCGCCCCCAAACGGGGGCTTTGCTGATCATCCAAGCCGTTCAGGGCGCTATTTTCAGCCGGGTGATTTATCATCTGGCACACTTCAAAACTCAGACCAGGCTTTGCTGGAAGGATAACTATGGAAGCACAATTAACATTGGAGAAAAATTAAAAGAGGTTGTTCCAATCACTTTTAGGACAG
>CAYUXO010000057.1:4811-15135 GCA_964448865.1 uncultured Anaerolineales bacterium | reverse complement strand
ACTGGATTAACCTTGATAATTCCCTCTTAGAAACTGTCAGGGCGCCAAACCCTCCCTGCCACCGGAAATCGCTATCTGGTTAGATCTGGTTGGCTATTACACAAGATGAATACCCTTTAACCTCGCCTGTGATCTCTGAAACGCTGATTGCAGGATGCAGTCTTACAAGAAGATGGACATGGTCACTTGTACAACCAAAACTGAGCAGCTCAGACTTCTTTTCGGAGATCATGTCATTGATCAGCCTTCTCAGATCTTTCTCTATTTCTCCATCTACTCCAGGAAACTCACCACTGTCACGCCATCTCCCCCTTCATTTTCTTTCCCGGGTTCGTAGTTTTTTACCTGGGAATGGACCTTCAGGATTTTCCTGACTGCAGTTCGCAGCTTTCCGGTACCAATGCCGTGGATGATCCGGGCCCAGGGCAATCCGGCCAGAAAGGCTTTGTCCAGATAATATCCCAGATTCTCCAGGGCTTCATCTACCTGCTGACCTCTCAGATCCAGTTCTGTTCCAGGCGATTCAATATCCCTGGGAGTTCTCACTACTGAGTTTTGTTTCACTTGAAATTCAGGTGTTTCCGGATCAGAGCTGTGTTCCAGATCGGCTTTCTGCGCCCGCACCCGGATCACACCCACCTGGATTTCCACATCATCCCCGTTCACAGATAAAACCATTCCATTCTTCCCGAGGGATCGCAGATATACCCGGTCACCTTCTTTGATGGGACCACTGGGCTTGGGCAGCTTAAGTTTGGTTTTTCTTCTGGGCACTGATCGGGAGACTTCTTCCAATACCTGGTCAGTCGTGTCTTCAAGTTTTTTGATCTCATCTTTCTGATCGGTTCCATGTTTCAACTCTTTTTTAATGACTTTCAATTCATCTTGAAGGGTTCGAATCGAAGATTTGTTTTCCCGGCGGGCTTTTTCCAACGCGTTGATACGCTCTCCTTCGATTTCCTCAATGCGGTCAGCCAGCTGTACTCTCAGCTGTTCCGCCTCCTGATGGGCATTTTCAGCAGCCTGCCGGGCTTCATCTGCCAACCTGCGCTGGCGGTGAATATCATCTAACAGATCATCCACCTGCAAATCATCCGGATCCAGTGTGCCCCGGGCGGATTGAACAATCTCCTCAGGAAGACCCAGGCGGCTGGCTATTGCCAGGGCATTGGAGCGTCCCGGCAGACCCACGGTCAGGTGAAAGGTGGGTTTTAGGCTTTCCAGGTCAAACTCAACCGAAGCGTTAATAACTCCCGGTGTGGAATGGGCATAAGCCTTAAGGTCAGGATGGTGAGTAGTCACCAGGGTAGTCACGCCCTTTTCAAGCAAATTCGACATCAGGGAGCGGGCCAGGGCAGCTCCTTCCTGGGGATCCGTTCCTGCGCCCAATTCATCCAGGATGACCAGGGAACGGCGGTCCATATTCTTCAGGATTTTGATGATATTGGTGATATGGCCAGAAAAGGTGGAAAGGGATTGTTCAAGGGATTGTTCATCACCGATATCAGCATACACATTGGAAAACAGGCTCAATTCGGACCCTGCCGCGGCTGGAATGTGAAGCCCGGTTTGGGCCATTAAGGCCAGCAAACCTACCGTTTTCAATGTTACAGTTTTTCCACCTGTGTTTGGACCGGTGATGATAATCGCATAGGTGTCCTCATCCAGCGCAATATCAATTGGCACAACTGTGGCCGGATCGAGAAGCGGATGCCGGGCGCCGAACAATCGCAGAACAACTCCTGGGTGTCCGGATTTAGTCTTTTTCGGGAAAGGACACAAAACTGGCTGCACAGCATTCAGTGACGCTGCATGACGCCCCCGGGCAAAAGCCAGGTCAAGGCAGGTCAGGGTTTCAACTAAATCCTCCAGGACGGCGGCATGTTCTGCAACCTTCAATGTCAGTTCTGAGAGAATTCTCTGGATCTCATCCCTTTCATCCAGCTCCAATTTACGAAAGAGGTTATTAGCTTCAACCATGGTCTGGGGCTCTACATAGATAGTCGCCCCGGATGTGGACTGATCATGCACAATACCGGGCAGCGAGGATCTAGCTTCTGCTTTCAACGGAAGCACATATCGTCCATTGCGCTGAGTGATGATAGCTTCCTGAAGATATTTGGCAACTTCCGGTTTTTTGAGCATCTGGTTCATGCGATTCTTCAGGCGATTGTGGCTGGCCACCAGGTCCTTGCGAATTTGAGCGAGTTTCGAAGAAGCAGAATCCAGAACTTCACCCTGCTCAGATATGACCTGGCTGATAGCACTGACCAATCCCAGAGATTCTGGAAGCTGTTTGGATAGATTTGCCAGGGTCTGGTAATCAGCCTCGACCTTGGTCATTAAACGAGTCAAATTGCGAGCTGCTACCAGGGTGTCTTTTACCTGAAGGAGCCGGGGTGGATCAAGGACAATACCCCGGGTGGCATCTGCAATAATAGGGCGTAAATCCCGGGCGCCGCCTATGGTGGTTCCGGGATGTAATGTCAATAATTCCAGCGCTTCTGCTGTCTCGCGCTGGAGCTCCTGAACCTGATCAAGATCGATCAATGGTTCAAGTTCAAGCGCCCTTTCCCGGGCAGGATTAAAATGACATAGATCCGCCAGGGCAGCCAGAATTCGGGGATATTCCAAAGTAGAAAGGGTTTTTCGGTCCATCGGTGTCAGTGTACCATATCCAAATTTGCAATTGCAGAGTTGGATGTAGTGAAAGGCATAAGGTGTGAGGCAAATGTGTTTTGGAAGCATCAACGCCTTACAACTTACCACTTACAGATATTTATCCGATCGTCTAAATCCTCAAGTATAATCCCTACATATTATTCGTATGTAACCGTAATTACTAACCTATGAGCCGTCCTGTCTGGTTTGTAAATCTTCTCAAAACGATCTATCCCGGCCGTCGGTTTTTTGCGAAACTGACTAATCTTCCCCTGGTTGGAGACCTGGTTGATTACCTGGTTTTCCGGGGGGACGATATGGTCATTTTGCCAATAGACCGAACCATCCAGATCAATGCCCCTCTGAATGCTCCAGAAAGCACCATTATCCCTTCCCAGATAGTTGAGCATTTTATCAATCAAGCCGATTACCACTGGGTGATGGATTTCTGCATTTGCCGCGAAGGAGATAATTGCCAGGATTATCCGCAGAAACTGGGCTGCCTCTTTTTAGGCGAGCCTGTGCTTCAGATCAATTCTAAATTGGGCCGTTTAGTCAGCAGGGAAGAGGCCCTGGAACATGCCCGACAGTGCCGGGAAGCCGGCCTGGTTCATACTATCGGGCGCAACCGACTGGATTCCATTTGGCTGGGCACATCACCAGTTGAAGGGTTGATGACCATCTGTAATTGCTGCCCCTGCTGCTGTTTATGGGGTTTAGTGACAGATCTGACTCCAAAAATCAGCCAAAAGATCACTGCCATGCCGGGTGTTTTGGTTGAAGTGAGTGAGGACTGCCAGGGATGCGGAACTTGCGCTGATGGGATCTGTTTTGCAGAAGCTATCCTTGTTACAAACGGAAGGGCAGAAATCTCCCTGGAATGCCGGGGCTGCGGACGCTGCGTCGAAGTCTGCCCCGAAAATGCTGTCACCCTGACCATTGAGGGTGAAAAGAACATCCAGGAAGCGATCGCCCGCCTGAATTTACTGGTTGAAAATAGGGACTAAGTCTCCTCTAATTCAGATTACTTTCCCCCTAAAATAAAAGATCCCGGAGCATTATCTTCCGGGATCTATCAATATTAGGGACTGGATCCCTTAAAAGGATCCGATCCCTCCTAAACGCTAGACTTCAAATGAATCCTCCGGAACCCAGGCTGGAGTGCACACTGCCAGGAATTCCAGATTCACATCCCCCTTATTTTCAATGCGGTGTATGTCTCCCGGGGCCAGATAACAGGCATTTCCAGGATGAAGTATGAATTCTTTTTCATTTACCTGCATTTGGCCTTCACCCTGCAGGATATAGTAGGTTTCCTCAGATATCTTGTGGTAATGGGCGCTGCTGGATTTTCCCGGGGGGATGATGATCCGGGCCAGGCTGTGACCAGGCTGGTGCTCATTATTTTGGGTATTGCCGATCAACTCATAGATAATCTCACCCGATTCGGTCTTCAGGGGATGTTGGATCTCTTTCCAATCGGTAATTTTCATAGTTATCCTCAAGGAATAATCTAATCGTTCTTTTCCTGAAACAACAAATCTGTTCTGGCTGCCATGATGAAGTCATTCAAATGCAGTCTTTTAAAAATGTGCGTCCACCAGCTGACCGCGCATCGTATCGAGCTTACCAGAATAGCTGGGTGATGATCAGCTGCTTCAGCTAATTCTGCGACCTGGTTGGTAAAAACCATTGCCCCTCGAAAATCATCAAACGGAAAGCTTTTTTCAAGGCGGGGGATACCTTCTCTTTCAACTATCTTCCACCCCGATAGAATCTCCAAAAAAGATTCGATTTCATCACCCGAAAGTGGAACATCACTTTTCCGGTAAGGCAGAATATTCTTTTTCGCTAAATCTTTCATCTTTATTCCTTTTTAACTGATCGTTCCAGTTGAGTAAATTTCACCTCTCCTAAATCCCGGGTGAAATGATCACGAATACTGAATCTAAGACTCTGGAATGTTTTCAGCGAACGCTGATTAAAATCGGCGATAGTAACCCGAAATATTTCCGATTGGTAAGTATCCCTGGCATAATTCAGAACCGCCGCCACAAAGTCCTTTCCTAAACCCTGGTCAGTAAGCTCAGGTTTTAATCCCACTCCAATATCCAACACTCTGGGCTCTCCCTCACTATAGACCCCACCCGGCACCCGGGCATCTTCACCAAAACAGCAAAAACCATCCAGTTCACCTGATTGATTCAAAACATGGTGGTAGCGGTAGTCTAGATTTAACAGTCCGGGGAAATATTCAGGTGCCAGATCATAATAATTGTAAGGAGGGTCATAATGCCAATTTATCATCCGCCGGGCGTTTTCTGGAGTTAATGGGCTAATTGAGTAAGACACCGGGGAACCCGCCTGAAATACTTAAATGTTGTTAAATGAATTAACTTTATTCAGCTTTTAGGATATGGGTGATGATGGTCGCACCACTGCCGCCGATATTCTGGGTCATACCCACCCTGGCACCTTCAATCTGGGCAGGACCAGCTTCGCCCCGCAATTGCAGGACTGATTCAACGATCTGGTACATTCCGGTTGCTCCCACAGGATGTCCGCGAGCTTTTAAGCCACCCATAGTGGTCAGGGGAATTTTTCCTCCGGGCAGGATCTCTCCATCCAAAGCCAGACGGGGGGCTTGCCCTCTTTCTGCAAATCCACAGGCTTCCAGGGAAAGAGCGGACATAATTGAAAATGCATCATGAATTTCAAAGAAATCGATCCCGTCCGGACCAACTTCAGCCTGGCGATAGGCTTCCTGAGCGGATTTTTCCGCAGCAGCAAGCCATAAAGGATCATGGCGGTCATGAACAGCAAGACTGTCTGTTGCCACAGCGGATCCGGCGATTTTTATCAAGGGTCTACTCTTATGCCCTTTGACCAAATCTGCTGGCACAACAATAACTGCCGCAGCGCCATCTCCAATCGGAGACGCATCCATTAAATTAATGGGGTCAGCGATCATGGCAGCTTTTTTATAAATTTCCTCGGTGATTGGAGCCTGAAAGCGGGCATTTGGATTTTTAGCACCATTGGCATGGGCATTGATTGAAAATGGAGCAAAGTCCTCATGTTTCCAGCCATTTTCATACATATAGCGGCGCATGATCAGGGCATTCAATCCCACAAAGGTTACGCCGTGAATACCTTCCCAATCGGCGCTGGCCGCTGTCGCGAGGGCGGATGTGGTCTCCCGGGGTGATGTGTCTGTCATCTTTTCAACCCCAACAGCGATAGCACTGGAAACTATTCCTGAGCCAACTGCAATCATGGCTGTGCGCAATGCCAGAGCCCCTGAGCCGCAAGCAGCTTCAACTGCCATAGCTTCGATACCCCGGAACCCAACCCAATCCGATATTAATGCGCCTAGATGGGTTTGTTTATCAAGCTGGCCAGCCATCATATTGCCCACATAAAGGGCTTCCACGCGTTTGATCCCGGCATCCTCCAGGGCGGCAAATATAGCATCGCCTGCTAATTCCACCAGGCGATTTCCCCAATGTTCCCCTACTGGTACTTGTCCAATTCCCAGAATTGCTACTTCCCGCATAATTCCTATATCCTTGAATATGATTCATTGACAAAATCATAAACTCCAGTTATCAGCACCTGAAGTCTACAATCATATTATGGTTATCTCTACTCTCATTATCTATCAGAATTGATCAGGGATCAATCCCGACTGAAAACAGAAACTAGTACAAACAAGGTATGATTTTGTAAGATTCACCTTTATATTTACTGTATCCATCCAGTTTTTCTGACAGCAAACCCTCTTCATAATTCAATTTCAGGGTCAAATTGACCAGCAGCGTAATCCATACCAATAACCTAAAAACGCTGAAATAATTGATGACCAGGGGAAGTGTTATCAGCAGCAAAGACAGGTACATGGGGTGTCTGATCCACTGGTAGGGACCGCCCTGTACAAGTTTAGTCCACTGGAATGGATCAGGGATGATGTTAAAGTTGCCAATCCCCATCACCAATACTGCCCATACTCCCAGCCCAAGCCCGATCAACTCAATCAGCAGCAGAACAAATGAACCGGGAAGGACGGGTCCGGTCAGTCCGATCAAACCCAGGCTGAAAAATTGAACGATCACGAACAAGATGGATTTCCAGGACCTATGATAATTTTCAACCATTAATTACTCTTCAACTATTAAAGGGAGTTTTATCAATATCAAAACTCCAATCAGGCAGCTATTGTAACCCGAGGTCTTAAAATCCTTCTAGAAGATGTTATGAATTTACAGGAAATTTATAATTAGTTCTAGATCAAAATAACCAGAAGATTTGCCAGGATGAGGATTGCCAGGATCAAACCCAAGATAATTGTCCAGCCTGCCTGAGCCAGGAAAAAAGCCATTACAGCAAGAAGAATGATCAAAACAAACAAAAAACCATCAATCAGGGATTGATTATTCCGTAATGATTCCAATATATTTTTCATGAGAAATAAACCCAAAGAGATGTCAGTAAACTGATGATCAGCAGTAATCCGCAAATAATAGGCAGGAGCTTCCTTAAGATATCACCTTCTTTTCCACCCATACCTGCTGTGCTGGCCCCCACAATGATTTTCGTTGGAGCGGCGACCGATCCTATCGCGCCTCCAGTAGTCTGAGCCGCCAGGATCAGGGCAGCCGGCAAACCCAGGATTTCTGCTGTTCTAAGCTGCAGAGCCGAGAAAACCAGGTTGGAATTGGCATTGCTTCCAGTCATGACTGCTCCCAGGGCACCCAACCAGGGAGATAAAGCTGGATAAAACCAGCCAATAGTTGCTGAAAAACCTCTGGCCAGGGTGTCTGTCATGCCAGCGTGCTGCATGATCACTGCCATCATCACAATGGATGTAATGCCCAGGCTGGATGAGATCACACGGGACACAGTACTCTTTGTTATTCTGGCAAGAGCTCCATCCTGATACCAGCCAACTTTCTTAAAGATGAAATAAGCTGAAGCAGCAGATAATAACAGGATCATTCCGGCATGTCGCAGAATGTATATCTGGCGGCCAGGTCCTGCCGGCACAATATAACCGGCCGCAGTAGATGTTTCTGGAAAAACAAACCCGATCTTTACCTGGCTTAATAATTCATTTATCCCGGGAATCAGCTGGATGATCAGAGTCAGGCTGATTAAAACTCCATAACCCGCCAACGATATCAACAGTTTGCGCCAGGGGATTTTTTGCGAGACGGGGGATTTTCCTTTCCGCAACCAAATTAAGGGAATACCAATTACCAAACCGGCTGCACCGCCGATTAAACCGCCAATATTCCAAAAACCCTGGCTGACAGTAAAATACTGGGCAGCTGACATCGACAGCCCGATCAACAGGATCGGCATCCAGATCTCGCGCAGAGTTTTCCATCCTCCCACAACCAGGGCAACGGAAACTCCTACCAGCAATCCCGTGATACCCAATAATATAGCCGCCGGGCCAGCCAACACCTGCCATTCCAGACCTGTAGCAGCCATCATAGCGTTGAAGGATGCTCCTAGAGACCCAAATGTCACTGCCCAGGAGTGACCTAGAGAAGGAATAACAACCGCATTCAAAGGGGAGAAACCCAAGCCAATCAGAATAGGAGCGATCACCGCCGTAGGAACACCGAACCCACCGACTCCTTGCAAAAAAGATGCAAAGACCCAGCCAATCAATAAGGCTTGCAAACCTTTATTCGCAGTCAGGAATGGCAAAGTTTCGCTCAATACCTGAATGCCGCCGGCTTCATCAACCACCCTGAAGAGGGCAAAAGCGGTCCAGATGATCAATAAAACATCCAGGATCAAAAAGACTGCTTTGGCATGGGCATATGCGAGGGTTTCCAGGTTGATTCCAAACCAGATCCAGGCGATCAGAAGGGCTGCCAGATAACCCGCAGCGCCTGCCCGGGAGGCTTTGCAGCGGAAAACCATCATCAGTACCAGGATAATTAAAATTGGGAGAATAGCCAGGAAAAACATTTCTTTGTGCTCTCTTTTCTCAACTTTCTAATTGTAGCATGGATACGTCGGTGTCCCGGGGACCTCGATCCTATTGATTTCGTTCCAAATTGCTCTATCAGCCATCAGGAAGTTCAAAGTTCCGCGCTCATGCTACAATAGGAACTCCAGAAAAACTCACTATTGGAAGAGCCATGGATATCGTTACCTTTGCTGAAATAATATTTGATCCCTCAACCACCCGGCTGCTGAAAAAAATGCGGGTAAAGAAAGGTTCCCCGCATGAACAAAATATCAAAAATATGCTCGAGCATGCTCGCCAGATCGGCAGGCCAAAAGCCATGTTTACCCTGGCCGGGATTGATGAGATCCATGAAACCGGTGTGGTGATTGCCGGTATCGAGCTGAATAGTCTAATCCTGTCTGTAAATCTGGAGGGTGTCAATAGAGTTTTCCCTTATCTGGTAACCAGCGGAAGAGAGTTATACAATTGGAAAGAATCCCAGAATGATATTTTAGGGAAATATTACGCGGACGAGATCGGGCAGATGGCTCTGGAAACTGCAGAAAAGTTCCTCCTGGATCATTTAAAAAATACCTTCGAGCTCGGACAAACTGCCTCAATGAATCCCGGATCATTGCCAGATTGGCCCATAACTTATCAAAGAGATCTTTTCAGGCTGCTGGGAAATCAGGAAGCGTCTATTGGCGTTGAACTGTTGGACAGTATGTTAATGCTCCCTAATCGAACTGTATCTGGAATCCGGTTTGTATCAGAAGAGGGATATTCAAATTGTGAACTTTGCCCAAGGGATAACTGCTCTCACAGGGGTTCATCCTATGACCCAAAGTTACTCGATGTTAAATATCAAAAGGGTCAAAAATAATTACACTGGGGGTCAAAATAAATCCGAGTTGTCTGTTTGAAGGTAATCCAGGATTATTTCAGCCGTTAAATAGGGTTTTTCCAGAGGCAGCAAATGCCCTGCACCGGGAACAGTAACCCCTTTGCCATTAACCATTTTTTTAACCATATTATGGAAAGTTATAGGCTGCAAGGTATCGGTCTGCTCTCCCCAAATTACCAGCACCGGACAGGATATCCGGGATAAATTTTTCCAGACGTACCAATCTGCCAAGCCTCCGGTCTCATAGATCCTGGCCTCCCATTCAGGACTGTATTTTAATCCAACTCTCCCATCGGGTAAATCCAGCGCCAATCCATCTACATAGTCCCCTAATACCTGGTCAGATAAACGCTGAAATATTTTTTTTGCCCGGTAATTCTCAAACATGGCATCCCGGTCCGAAAAAGATCTTTTCCGTCTAAGTGTTCCCTTGATTAGGGGATGGACCTGGCGCAAGATATTTAAAGGAGCGATCAATCGCATCAATGAGCTTCTCGCGCGTGTGAACAGTACCGGTTCAATTAAAACCAGCAGTCGGAAATATTCCGGCCGCTGAATGGCAGCCATGATGGTGGTCATCGCTCCCACGGAATGACCTATACCTAAAATTTTATGGGATGAGGGTAAAGAACCGTCGATTTGAAATTGATCCATCCGGGAAAATAGATATTCCAGGTAGTCATCCCTGAATCCTCTCCAGTCCCTAAGATGATCAGGATCAGATCCCGGCCAGAACGGACGCAAATAAATTGCCTCAACTTGATAGTCCTTTAGAAATGGTTCCAGGAAAGTCC
>CAYUXO010000057.1:2555-4711 GCA_964448865.1 uncultured Anaerolineales bacterium | reverse complement strand
GCAAAGAAGAATACCGTATCATCCAGAATAAAGGCGGAGGAGGTAAAAAAGAGTACCAGGCAGATCAAACCACAAAGAAGAAAGAAGTTTCCCAGGCGTTTTTTCATGATTGATTCAACGAAAACTGGCAGGGAAGAGGGGGCCAGGCAGCTTCACTCCACATAATCCTCCAGCTTATAGGACACATTGGGACTGCGCAATTTACGGAGAGCGGTCGCTTCAATCTGGCGGATCCTCTCCCGTGTCACATCAAAATAGGCTCCCACTTCTTCCAGGGTATGGACTTTGCCGTCCATTAACCCGAATCTGAGCTCCAGAACCTGCCGTTCCCGGACAGAAAGATTATCGAGGGCTTTGCTGAGCTGTTCTCGCATCATTTCCTGTGCGGTGGCTTCAATAGGAGAGGTGGCGTCCTCGTCGCGAATAAAATCCTCCAGCTGATTGTCATCTTCATCACCAACCGGACGATCAAGGGACATAGGATCTTCTGCGGCTCGCAAGTAGCTGTGAACCTTGTTGGTGGCTTCCCGCCATTTGTGCAGCAATTCAGGCGACAAGGAATCCTCGCGTTTAATATGATCTTTAATGGTTCTTTTATCCTCAGAGTTCAAGTAATCAGTTTCGAGGGCGATTTCCTTCAAAGTAGGTTCATGCTCCAATTCCTGGGTCAAGCGCCGGCGAATTCTCAACAGCTGGGTTACAGTTTCAAATACGTGCACTGGGATGCGGATGGTGCGGGCCTGGTCTGCAATTGATCGGCTGACCGATTGGCGGATCCACCAGGTTGCATAAGTGCTGAACTTAAATCCGCGTGTAGGGTCGAATTTGGATACTGCCCGCAGCAAGCCCACATTTCCCTCCTGGATCAAATCCAGGAAAGAGTTCCCCCGGCCGATATAATGCTTGGCTACACTGACAACAAGTTTAAGATTGCGGCGGATCAGAGCCTGGTAAGCTTCATAATATCTGCTCCAGAGATCCTCGATCTCTACCTGGAGATCCTTATCTGGGGGCAGCTTCTCCTGGAATTTTTTGACTGTGGGAAGTCTCTTACCTTCCTTAATATAGGTTTTCAACCATTCCGCGATGGAATCCGGGAAGGAATAAAAGGCCACAAAAAAGTGGAAAATGCTGCGAGCGACGTTGCCCCATTCCTCATTTTCTCCCCATAAACCGTTATCAAGATAATCCCTGGTATAGGATGGCGGATCAAGGAACCAGGTTGTACGCAGTGTCCGAGCTTCATCAATGATAAGCTCCCAATCCGGGCAGATCATTTTCAACCGCTTGACATCTTCATCGATGCGGCGGTACATCACCCTCAGTTCATCATAAGTGGCTGTAAAAAGATCGTTATCAGCAGGATTATCAGTATCAACTAAGGGAGATTCCCGCTTCATGCGATCCAAGCGGCGGGTGGATAATAATCGAGCTCCCAGCCAGAATTCCTGGTGCACATCCAAGAGATCGATGGTACCTATATCATTGAGGTACATCTGGACTGGATCATCGCGCAATGCTGCTCTGATGTTTGCGCCTTCTTGTTCAAGAGTCGTATGTTCTTTCTCCATTGATCGTAGCCTTTACGCAGTCAGTATTGAGCGGGGACCAAAACATACATATACCGGGTTTTTTCTGTTTCAGTTTCTAAAGGTTGCAATCCGGCTGGTATAACGTTTCATTGCTTTATCTATTTTATGCTTTTCCTTTAAATTGTGGGAGATATTCTTTTGAAATTCAGCTGCCTTATAATCGCCATTTTCATGACTGGTTTCCTGTAAATAGCGATAATGATCATTATTTTTGACGATTTGCCACTTTCTCAAGCTCAAAAATGCCCTCATTAAATCTTCCAGTACTTTATCAGATTTGGGATTCAAATCACCTGTCATCACCAGAAGTTCATCCACGGTAACCATAAAATCTTCAGGGACATGGTTGATAACATAATCTCGCGGTTCCTCATCCCCCTGGACCAGGGATTGTTTAATATATTTGACCAGGATCTGATAATTCGTGTTCTGAAAATCCTTCTGGTCAAAACGATCCAATCCTTCCCGGCCTAATTCCCGGTCAATTTTATAGATCAATTCCGGTTCCCGCAAGAGTATGCCCACACAATGGGCTTCATACAATTCCCCTTCTCTGTGACCGGT
>CAYUXO010000057.1:0-2455 GCA_964448865.1 uncultured Anaerolineales bacterium | reverse complement strand
CCTGCTTTTATCAAAAATCGGTGTCTGGGGTGAGTTTAAATATTTGGGAACGTCATCAGGATCTATAACCCTGGCGCCAAATCCAGCCATTTTCCCATTTCGATCGCGGATGGGAATCATCAACCGGTTCCTGAAACGATCATAAACCTTGCCGTCTTCCTTTTCCGATAACAGGCCGGCATCTTTTAATTCTCCCAGGGAATAATCTTTGTTCTGGAAATAATTCAGAGCAGCATCCCATGATTTAGGGGCATAACCCAGGCCAAAGTCTTCAATGGTTTCTGGATCCAATCCTCTTTTTCCCAGGTAAGTCGCGGCAGATTTTCCACCTTCGCTATGTTCCAGTTGATGGCGAAAATAGATCACTGCTTCTTCCAAGAGTTCCCGCAGCCGATCTCCTTCTTCTTTTTCTTCCTGAGCTTGAGGCGTGAGAGGTTTTAAGATCACACCTGCCCTATCAGCCATCATTCGCAAGGCTTCAGAGAATTCCCAACCTTCCCGCTTCATAACAAAACTGAACAGATCCCCGCCCTGATCACATTCGCCAAAACACTTCCAGGTCTGGGTATCTGGAAAAACAACAAAGGAAGGTGTGTTTACATTGTGGTGAAAGGGGCAAAATCCGGTATAGTTCCGCCCTGCCCGGCGCAATTCCACACTTTCAGTCACAAGGTCAACGATATCAATCCTGTCTTTGATTTCGTCTGTCACACTCATAGGGATCACCACTGGTTTAATGAAGGCAGAACCGATTATACCAAGCCCAGGGAGGTTCAGAATAAAAATCCACCCCGGATACATATCTATCCCGGGGTGGAAAGTGTGCGAATTGCCAGATTACCTTCGTGGGTTAAAATCCTTCCAATCGGGTCAGATCCAGTGTGCCTTCTGCCAATCTGGTAATGGATTGCAGCAATCCCAGCCGGTTTTCACGCACAGACTGGTCTTCATGCATGACCAGGACATTATCAAAAAATCCGGTAATAAATGGGATTAAGGGGGTAAAGATCTTAAAGAAAGCATCCAGATCACCAGCTTTTATTTCCGCTGAGGATGCTTTTTCTAATGCTTTATAAAGGTCTTTTTCAGCCTTTTCCTTTAACAGGTCTTTTGTTACTGAATGGGTTTTTTCAAGATCCCGGGTGATGCGTACACAGCGGGCAAAACTATCCAGCGTGACTTCCCAATCTTTTTTCTTAACCCATTCGCTGAGAACTCCAACAGCCTTGTAGGCGCCCGCCGGATCCTTACCCTGGGCAGATACAACCGCGTCCACCACATCATGGGGGAAGCCGGCATCGCGCAGGAAATGATGCAGCCTGTCGTTGATGAAGTTCAAGCAGGCCTCGCGGGTTTTCGGGGACATCTTGATCGGCAGCTCTTTAATAGCAAAGTCCAGAACGACTGTCAGGTCCAGGTTAATCTTCCAGCTGATCAAGTTGCTGACCAGACCCAGGGCAGCCCGGCGCTGGGCAAAGGGATCTTTGCTTCCTGTTGGTGCCAATCCGGCTGCAAATAAACCAGCCAGGGAGTCCAGGCGGTCAGCCAGACCAACCACCAGGCCAGGTTTCGTGGCCGGTCCGCTTTCACCGGCGGAGGCCGGGGCATAATGCTCCCGTATTGCTACTGCGACAGGTTCTTTTTCACCGGAATTGAGGGCATAATAATAACCCATCACACCCTGTAGAGAGGTCATTTCCACTACCATTTGACTGGCCAGATCGGCTTTCGCGAGCTCTGCAGCCCGCTGTGTAACTGCCAATTCATCTTTGGTTAACCCCACTAGAGGTGCGATCATATCCACCAGGATCCTGATGCGCTTGGTTTTATCTCCCATGGATCCCAGGTCAACCTGGAAGGTTAATAAATCCAGGGCTGGCAGATAATCAGCCAGTTGTTTTTCCTGGTCATCTTTCACAAAATATTTTGCATCAGCAAAACGGGCCCGGATCACATCAGCGTTTCCCTGGGTTATCAAGGGCAATTCCGGGTATTCATTCTCGCCGGAGGGTTTGTTCGCTATAGTTATAAAATTCGGCAGCAATACCCCGTCTTTTTCAACGGGAAAATATCGCTGGTGTTTTTTCATTACCGAAACCAGCACTTCGCGCGGCAGGTCCAGGTATGCCACCTCAAATTCGCCCAGCAAAGCTGTGGGAGACTCAACCAGGTGAGTCACTTCTGTTAATAATTTCTGGTCAGGTGTTACCTCACCACCAACTTTGGCCGCCAGATGGACCAGGTCTTTGGATATACGCTTCATGCGTTGTTTTTGGTCCAGGATGATGCCCTGGTCTTTCAGAATTTTAAAATAAGCATCCGGAGAATTTACAGCCAGCTCTTCTCCGCCCCCAATAAATCTTAATCCACGGGTAAAAGGCCTGGCAGTCAGACCGGCATAAGAAAAGGGAATCAAGCCATCACCGTGCAGTGCCAGCAGCCAGCGTATTGGCCT
>CAYUXO010000056.1:15559-17142 GCA_964448865.1 uncultured Anaerolineales bacterium | reverse complement strand
ATCACCTGGACTTCCCTGTCGGGACCTGATGGGAATGAACGTTTCGGTGATGGTGTTTCAGGGGGATTAAATGATTATGAAGATGATGATAGCCAGGCTGTTACGATCACAAATCCCGAACTGCAGGTTAGCAAGGATGACGGGGTGGCATTTTATGTCCCGGGTTTGAATGTTGTGTACGACATCCTTGTAGAAAATGTCGGTAACAGCGATGTGACCGGTGCCGTTGTCAGCGATGATATTCCACCCCAGGTTGGTACATGGACCTGGGTATGTGCTGGGTCCACAGGAACTACCAGCGGCTGTGATGGTGTGGTTGGATCGGGAGTAAATTTCACTGATACAGTAAACTTAGGCGCCAATTCGTCCATTACCTACCAGGTAACTGCTAATATCCCATCCTCATCGGCCGGGGATATGACCAATACTGTTACTGTGGTTATGCCTGCTGGTGTGGTTGAACCAACACCAGCTAACAACACTGCCAGTGATACTGATGTCCAGCAGTCTCATGCTGATTTAAGAATTTCCAAGGATGACGGAGTTACCATCGTATCTTCAGGACAAATCCTGACTTATACGGTCCTGGTTGAAAATATCTCACCAAGTGATGTATTCGGGGCGGAAGTGACCGATTCCAAGCCAGCCAATATACTCAGTTGGACCTGGGCCTGTACAGGATCATCAGGATCAGCCAGCGGCTGCACCCCGGCCGCCAGTTCCGCGGCAGATTTTTCTGATTTTATCGATCTGCCGGCAGGATCATCAATCACCTATACTGTCACTGCCCAGGTATCTCCTGCAGCCAGCGGGACAGTCACCAATATTGCCATAGTGGCGGTACCTGCAGGTGTGACAGAAGATGACCTGAGCAATAATAGCGATGATGATATTGACGGCATTGCCGAGCACACAAAGTTGCTTGATAGTCAGGTTCATGGAGTGACTGTTCTGCCGGAGGTGGCAATTGGTGAAATTGTGACCTATGAGATCACCCTGGAAGTTCCGCAGGGGTCCATGCCTAACCTTACTCTGCTTGATATTCTCGATCGGGGATTGGCATTCGTTGATTGTGTATCGATCACCGGCCCAGGCTTGACAGTAGTCGGACCTGCAGACCTTGCTGCTGTTTGCGCTAATCCAACCATTTCAACCTATCCGGGCGGCAGTCTTGATACCGAAGACCTTGGCCGGCAGATAGAGTTTGATTTTGGCACGTTGAACAATAACAGCGCTGGAATTGTGGACCTTGTGCTGTTGTACCAGGTAGTGGTTCTCGATAGTTTGGAAAACCAGAGTGATTCAACACCTCCCTTAAATAACCAGGCTGTCTGGACCTGGGATTCGGGTACACTCTCTGACCAGGCCCCGGGAATTGTAATCCTGGAACCCGACCTTTATATCACCAAGGAAGTTGACCTAAGGACGATCTACCCAGGTCAATTGCGTACATTTACGATAACTGTTGGTCATACAGGGGCCAGCCAGACTTCCGCATTCAACGTAGAAATTACTGACATCATCCCTGTTGGACTGGATTACCAGCCGATCATCCGCCATATCAGCGGTCCTGCTCCATCAGA
>CAYUXO010000056.1:6193-15459 GCA_964448865.1 uncultured Anaerolineales bacterium | reverse complement strand
TTTGCTCCTGGAAAGATCACTGCTCTGCCAATCCAGTCTGAATATCTGAAGTATGGAGATCTGGATGGTCTGCGGGTGGAGATTCCCGATCTGGGTATCTCCCTACCGATCGTTAGTGTGCCTCAATCTGATCAGGGCTGGGATCTGACCTGGCTTTGGAACCAGGCCGGCTGGCTGGAAGGAACAGCTTATCCCTCCTGGTATGGCAACACTGTCATAACCGGCCATGCCTACCTATCTAACGGGCTTCCGGGTCCTTTTGTGGGTCTTGGGAAATTGACCTGGGGGGATGAAATAATACTCTACGCCCATGGATTAAAGTACACATATCAAGTCAGGATTCGTAATTTGGTGTCCCCCTACGACTTGAGCATCCTGGATCATAAAGACCAGGATTGGCTGACTCTGTTTACCTGCCAGGAATACAATGAGACTACAGGTCAGTATAATTGGAGACAGGTGATACAAGCTATTCTGACTGATGTGGAACAGATCCAATAACAATCTGGATTAGATTAATAATGATTAAGCTCCCCTTGAAGAAATGGGGAGCTTTTCTGGTGATTTTTAGGGGTTATTCTCCTTTAATTCACCTCAGAAAGGCTTTCTGAGCCGTTTTGAGGCTCCAGGAGCAAATAAAACCCCAAAATGCAGGAAATATACGATCAACATCTGGTTGTTTGTCTGGTGAGCTCTTTCCAAATCCCGCTGAAAAGCAGTATTTTCAAAGGGAAAAACCAAATCCAATAATTATTATGTCCAGCTGTCTTTCAATACCCTGATCCAGTTTTGATAACAGATTTTTTCCTGTTCAGAAAAAGAAAATCCTGCCATTTCCAGTAACGTGACCAATTTTTGGAAACCTCTGGCATCTCCCAGCTCGGATGGTATCCGGGTGCCGTCAAAATCGGACCCGAAAGCAACATGGTCGACACCGATCAACTCGGCGATATAGATAATATGATCGATAATAGTTGAGATCGGAGCGTCATCTTTTGGTTTATTTTCAGCATCGAGATCATTAACAGAGAAGATAATGCCCGCCAGTCCATTTGACTCTGCCACCGCTTTCAATTGATCATTGGTGAGATTCCTGGCCTTGGCTGTTAATCCATTGGCTGCAGTATGGCTGGAAACCAGAGGTTTGGAAGATATTTCTGCAACATCCCAGAATCCCTGTTCATTTAGATGGGCCAGGTCGATCATGATCCCCAGCTTGTTGCAGGTTTTCACGATTTCTTTTCCGGCATCAGTTAATCCCGGGCCGGTATCAGGTGATGAGGGGAATTTAAAAGGAACACCATGGCCGAAGGCATTGGGCCGGCTCCAGGTTATCCCCAGAGAGCGCACACCACGCTCATAAAAATCAGCAAGATTAGTTAAGTCGGGTTGAATTGGTTCAGCGCCTTCCAGGTGCAAAATGGCAGCAAAAATTTCTTCCTCAAGACAGTTTTCCAGCTGGTGGTAATCCTTGATTATTTTCAAATCACCATTAGAATCCGCTTCTATTTGTTCCATTAACCTGATCATTTTCAGGACTTCCTGGTGTGCGTAATCATAATCCAGGGCAGGCGCCATTATGACCTCATATCCATCAGCCCTTAAAACTGTGCGATCTTTTGCTGATGGCAGAGAAGGGGGGTTTGATGTATAGACAGAAAAAAAGCCGCCGACCATGCCCCCCTGGATAGCGCGCGGAAAATCAAGGTGCCCTCGCCCTTCTTTCAGAAAAGCCTTGGTATTGGTTGGGTTCTCTGAGTTGGTGATTTTATTAAGGATATCGTTGTGGCCGTCGAAGATCTTCATATTTAATAAAAGAGGACACGGAATCCTGGGAGGATTCCGTGTCCTATGATTCTAAATTCTAAAATGCTTCAGACTCGTCGTCCGAACGGTCAAACTCAATTAAGTTTCCGGAGGTAGTAAAAACAGTCCGTTCACATATATTGGTGACCCGGTCTGCGGCCCGTTCCAGGTTGTGAGCCACCCAGAGATGGAATGTAGCCCGGTCGATATTTTCCCGGTCAGAGATCATCAACTCAAGCAGTTCCTGGTAAACCAGGTTATAAAGCACGTCTATCTGATCATCTTCTTTGGGAATCGCCATGCCGGTATCTTCATCCATATCAGCAAATGCCCTGATAGCCCGCTTAAGCATATCGGCCGTCAATTGAGCCATTTTAGGGATATGGACCAGCTGCCGCAGGGGTGCCTGGTCTCCCAGACGCATGGCGATCCTGGCAATGCCTTTGGCATAGTCACCAATCCTCTCCAGTTCACCGGCAATATCAATGATCGAGGACAGCCTTCTCAAGTCAGTTGCCATGGGCTGCTGGGTGGCAACCACGATCAAAGCTCGCCGTTCAATCTCATACCGTTTCTCGTTGATGAGTTTGTCACCCTCGTAGATGATTTTTGCTTCAGGCAGGTCGCGATCCTCCAGGGCAGCAACACTGTCGAGGATGGCTTTTTGGACAATATTTCCCAGTTCGATGATGCTGTCGTTCAATTCGTTGATTTTCGTATCAAGTGTTTCTCGTGTATCCCTGGCCATAAACTACCTCTCTTTCTGTTATTCCCTCGATTGATAGGACTTGTTAGGGAATACTTGATTCCAACCCCGTTTCTTTTTTTCAGTTTTTTCAATAAACTGGCAAGATAGACCGGTCTCTCATATTGATTTTACCCAAATCTTCCTTGAATATAGTCCTGGGTTCGTTGATCCTGGGGATTGGTGAACATCAGCTCTCCTGAAGTTACCTCAATGAGTTCTCCCTGGAGGATAAACACAGCCAGATCGGCTGTTCTGGCTGCCTGCTGAACGGAATGAGGTATCAGGATAATAGTATATTCTTTCTTGAGTTCCTGGAGCGATTCTTCAACCTTACCTGTTGAGATCGGATCCAGACCAGAGGTTGGTTCATCAAGCAAAATTACCTCAGGTTCCAGAGCCAGGACCCTGGCGATACATAAACGCTGCTGCTGTCCTCCTGACAGGGAAATAGCTGGTTCATCCAGCCGGTCTTTAACTTCATCCCAGAGGGCGGCTTTACCCAAGCTGATTTCTACAGCTTGATTTAAGCGGCTGCTGTTATTTTCTCCACCAACTTCTAAGCCGTAAGTTAAGTTCTTCCGGATTGAAAAAGGTAAAACTACTGGGCGGGCAAAAACCATTCCTATTCTTCGCCGCAATTGGATTACATCCAGTCTGGGGTCCAACACATTAATGTTGTCGATTAAAACCACCCCCTGCTGCTCAGACACATCAGCCAGATCATTCAGCCGATTCAGGCTGCGCAGCAAACTTGATTTTCCTCCCCCAGCCGGGCCGAAGATCACCGTGATTTGATTGGCAGGTATGTCTAAAGAAATATCCCGCAGCGACTCCGTCCCGTCAGAATACTTTAATGAATAGTTTTGGATCGATATTTTTATCATAACATCGGTTACCACTGGCGTTTGGCCCTGGCTCGAGATCGGATTGTCGTAGCGATCAAGTTCATGCTTAACACAAAAACCAGCAGTACCAGAGCAGTACCATACTGGATTTTTATGGGCATTCCTGGGACCTGGGTGGAGATTACATAAAGATGATAAGGCAGAGCCATTGTCCCATCCAGGGGTGAATTAGGCAAACGCGGTAGGAAAAAAGCAGCTACGGTAAACAAGATCGGGGCAGTTTCACCGGCAGCTCGCTCCAGCCCAAGAATGACCCCGGTTAGGATTCCAGGAAGAGCTTGAGGTAAGACTATTCTACGGATTGTCTGCCATTTTGTCGCGCCAACTGAAATGCTCACTGTCCGGAAAGCCTGAGGCACAGCCCGTAAAGCTTCTTCGGCAGTGCTGATGATCACCGGTAGGGTCATGATCGACAGGGTCAGCGAACCGGCCAGGATACTGGTACCAAAACCCAGGAATAACACAAATAAACCCAAACCAAACAGTCCATAGACAACCGATGGAATGCCAGCCAGATTGATGATCGCGATCCGTATCAATTGGGTAGCTCGATTAGCAGGGGCGTACTCTGACAGATAAATGGCAGCCCCGATACCTAGCGGTACTGCAAAAATAGCTGTGCCTATAGTTAAATAAAAAGTTCCGATGATGGCAGGTAAGATTCCACCTGCTCTCATTCCCTCCCGCGGAAAGGCGCTAATGAATTCTAGATTGATTGCCGGAAAACCCAGGACAAGGATATAGATCACAACTCCAGCGATGGGAATGACAGTAAAAAATGTCATCAAAGTGAGAAGGCCAAAACCAATCTGTTGAGTTTGCTGTCTCGAAGTTAATTTCATAATTAAGAAAGGATCCGTTCCTGTCTTTTACTCTGCCGGAAAACGACTGCTGAGGCTATGACGTTCACGAATAGAGAGATAAGAAATAAAATTATTCCAATTAAAAATAACATGTGATAATGAGTGCTGCCATTGGCTACTTCCCCCATTTCGGCTGCGATCGTGGCTGTCATTGTTCTGACAGGTGAGAACAGGTCCTTGATTCCTGTGGGAAGGATCGGCGCGTTCCCGGTGACCATCATGACCGTCATGGTTTCACCAATTGCCCGGCCAATTCCCAGCATAACCGCTGTCAGGACACCTGATTTGGCTGCTGGCAGAGTAACTCTCCAGATCGTTTGCCACTCGGTTGCTCCCATCGCCAGGGAAGCATCCCGATATGATTTTGGAACGGCATCCAGGGCATCTTCGGCAATGGATACCACTGTTGGGATGGCAATGCCACCCAGCAGGATAGCCCCGGCGAGCGCTGAAAGACCGGTAGGCAAATCCAGAATAATTCTCAGATAGGGTGATAAAACCAGCATGCCCAGGAATCCCAATACTACAGAAGGAAGCCCCCCCAGAATTTCTACAAAAGGTTTCAGTAATTCCCGGACCCAGCGGGGAGCGATCTCTGACAGGTAGATCGCTGTCCCAACACCAAATGGGACCGCGATCAAAGTCGCTCCGATGGTGATAATCAGCGATCCGCCTATTAATGGGAGCACGCCATAATATGATTCGATCGGATACCAGCGGCTGGATAACAGGTCGCTGATGCTCACTTGTTGGATAGCTGGCAAGCCCTCCAGAAGTAAAAAGACAAAAATCATCCCCACAAATACAATTGCTGAATAACCTGTTAGCTTGATGAACAGGGTGATCAGGAAATCACGTCCTAAGATTTTGGGTTTTGATTTGATTTCTGGTGTAATTGCAGCCATATTATTTTGTGATGGGGACGAATCCCAATTCCGTGACAATTAGTTGTGCTTCACTTGACATGATCCAGTTCAGATATTCTTTAATGATCCCGGTTGGCTGACCGTTTGTGTACATATACAGATCCCGGGCAATCGGATATTTTCCGTTGTTTACAGATTCTGGTGAAGGCAAAATGTACTCGCCTCCATCCCTGATTGCGACTCCGACCACCTTCAGATCATCTGTAACGTAACCCAATCCGTCATAGCCGATGGCGTTGGGGTTTTGCCTGATCTCAGCTCCAATTCCTTCTGAGGATGGAAGCAGGAGAGTGTCCTGTGAAAAGAGGGTTTTATTCTCTTTCTGTCCCATTCTGATGACTACTTCCAGGAAATATACATGGGTCCCTGAGTTGGTTTCCCGGGAGAGTCTGACGATAGGCCGGTCTTCTCCTCCAACTTCTTGCCAGTTGTTTATTTTTCCACTGTAAATATCTGAGATCTGCTGCAATGTCAGGTTATCAACCGGGTTTTCCAGATTGACAATGATCGCGATCGCGTCCCGGGCGATCACAAATTCAACTGGATCGGATCCGTTTGAGAGAGCTGTTTCTTTTTCTTCATCCTTCATTTTTCGGGAGGCGTTGGCAATATCAACTGTGCCGTTAATTAAAGCAGCTATGCCTGTTCCGGATCCTCCCCCGGTGACTGAGAGCTGGACGGTCGGATTGATCAGTTGATATTCTTCTGCCCAGGCCAGGGCCAGATTTACTATAGTATCTGATCCTTTGTTTTCAATGATGGAGATCGGTTTGGTCGATGATCCTTCAGAGGAGTTGAGAATAGAACAGCCGGTTTGAGCTGAAAAAAATACGATACAAAATATGATCCAGATGCTGGCTTTTTTCATCACCCGAATTATAGGCTGAAAACGGATCAGTTACAAGTAATCAATGGCTGGTTGATATATTTTTATCCACTCCAAAGGGATTTTTTTTTATTAACTTCCTAAGGGCTGTCACGGGAGTGCCAACTCCCGTGATTCAATTTTATGGCAGCTGTTTGGTACCCGTATTTATCTCAACAATGTTGATCGGCATTATGGTATATAATCTGCGATATGACTGTTAACAACAGCACATTTGAGATCAGGAATTTGAATTTTTTTTATGGTTCTAAGATGGCGTTGAGCCAGATCAATATGGACATCTTGCCCAGAAGGGTAACTGCTTTAATCGGTCCTTCCGGGTGCGGAAAATCAACTTTTTTGCGCTGTTTAAATAGGATGAATGATACAATCCCGGGCACAAGGCTGGAGGGAAATGTGTCCTTATCCGGTATGGATATTTACAGGGAGGATCTGGACTTGGCGGATCTGCGCCAAAAAGTTGGCATGGTGTTTCAAAAACCAAATCCTTTTCCTAAATCGGTTTTTGATAATGTCGCCTATGGGCCAAGAGTTCTTGGACTAACAGGTAATAAAACTGACCTGGCAGAAACTGTCGAGACCAGCTTGAAAAAGGCTGCTCTCTGGGAGACTGTCAAGGATAAACTTCATCAGGATGCCTTTAACCTTTCCCTCGGTCAGCAGCAAAGGTTGTGCATTGCCAGAGTCCTGGCCGTTAAAGCCGAGGTTATATTAATGGATGAACCCTGTTCGGCGCTGGATCCCATCGACACATTAAAAATTGAGGAGTTGATCCGCGATTTACGGGAGCTCTACACTATTGTGATCGTCACCCATAACATGCAGCAAGCCGCACGTGTTTCTGATTTTACCGGCCTGTTCTGGCTGGGAGAATTGATCGAGTTTAATCCAACAGATATATTATTTACCAACCCGGAACATGAGCTGACTGAATCTTATATTACCGGCCGCATGGGTTAATTAACCTATCCGAGATGTGTATTCAACTTTCGTGAACGGGATATCTTCTTAATTAGAAAAAAGCCTCCTGGATTTTTATCAGAAGGCTTCGATTGTTAAGCTGACGATTTTCAAGGTAAAGGAACTAAGCTGTCGACCACGCTTTCGAAGAGTGGAAGATTATCCTCAAACAGGTTTTCTGGAGTCGTGAAAACAAGGTTCCAGGCCTTGTGTTCCCCCAGGATGGCATAAATGACCTGTTTACCGGGACCCAATTCCTCATCAACAATATCAAGGATCAGGCGCTCCATGGGAAAGGGAGAATCCAAATAAATTTCCCGGCTGATCACCTGGAAATCTGTGTCGCTGTCAGAAAGAACCTCATTCAGTAAATCCTCGGTGGTTGTATTTGGAAAGCGCTCTACGCTGACCATTATTATGGCGGATTGAGAGGATTCTTCTACAGCCAACAGGAAATCAAATTCTGGCAACTCACCCAGATCGATGTTTTCTGGTGTTTCCTGGGGTTCTTCCCCGAGGGCTCCCGCAAATTCTACAAAACCACCCACAAAGGCTTCCATCACACCAAACATCATTTCCATAAACTCACCGACAAAATCCAACACCTCAAAGTTTGAGGGGACCTCGATATTGACAGTTTTTCCTTCGATCAGAGTCCAGCCAGTCCGGTCTGCGGTTTCTAAAGGATAGCTGACTTCGGCTGGGGTCATCACCAGATCGATCCGGTAATGAGCTGGGTCCTGGGTAGGTAGAGGAGTTGGGCTGGGTGCCAATGTGGGGGAGGGTGTCAGAGTTGGAACCAAGGTCCAGGTGGCTGGCAGTGCTGACATCGCTGTTGCCTGGGGAAGGAGAACTGTCGCGGACAGCTGGGGTTGAAGTGCGGGACTTTGGGTTAATCCGCAAGAGGTTGTAAGAAGTATAACTATGGTTAAAACTGTGAAGGAGATTGACCTTATCATTTATTTTAATCAGAGGATGCGGGATCCTCTAGCTTATTTTGAGTAGAGATTGTTTGATGTATTGAAGATTATACTGAAACCATAAGGATTCCGCATCCTATATATTAACGATACCAACTGTTCTGGATTCCTGATCCCTGGTTACCATTCCGAGGATTGCAAAAGGTTCCTTATTTATCACCTTCCAGACAATCTCAGTGGTTGCGGGATTAATCATCAACTTAGCTCTTGATCAAGGGATCTGCAGACAGGTAGATTTATTTTCTGTCCCATATGATAACACAATCAATTTTCGGAATTCATGGATGAGATAATGAATAGGAGGTTTCCCGTTTAGGAAAACCTCCTGTCTTCAGGGTAGATTATTATTTAAAGCTGATCGAGCCGGAACCCTGGTCGATTTCCATTTCGATGGTGTATATTGCTGAACCGTAATTGTCGGATTGCCAGGTTCCGTCACCGCCTTTTTCGCCGCTGACCAGGCTGAAATCACTCCCCGGATTAAAGGAACCGGAGCCGGAATCCAGTTTGACCCGGATGCCCGTACCTTCAGGCAAATCGATCCGCAGGCTGCCAGATCCGCTGTCAATTCTTACAGAATAGGATTGACCTTCCGGAAGTGCCAGGTTGATCGACCCGGAACCGCTGTCCAGGAATAATTCTTCCAGGATTAAACCGGAAAGATCAAAATCACAACTGCCGGATCCGCTGTCCAGGGTCAGATCCAGTGGGATTTCAGGTGAGAGGTAGATTTCCCAGGAGGCGCTGGAATTGGATTGGAAAGGTGAAAAAAACCGGTTATCCACCAGGCGAGTATCCAGGCTGATATCAGCATTCGATCCCCGGGAATCCACCTCGAAGACCAGCTCTCCCTGGTAGGTTAAATCAGCCTCGATGAGACTAGTGGAATTCTCCAATGAGCTCAGTTCAACCTGAGGGCTGGCGGTATCAATATAAATAACGGCTTCCTGGTAATCTTCCAGGGCACTTTCAACATGGTCGGTTTTCCAGGCCGATTCTGTAGTGAAACGATTAAGAACCGGCAGCTGGTCTGCAAAATAGACTGCGCCTGCCACTCCGCCGATCAGGGCCAGGATCAAGAAAGCGCTGATGATCGCACCCAATGCTGAGCGCCGCCCAAAAAGGACGTCGATCCCAGCTGCGATCAGAACCAGGGGCCAGAAGCGCCAGATCAAATTCCAGGTGCTCCAGG
>CAYUXO010000056.1:0-6093 GCA_964448865.1 uncultured Anaerolineales bacterium | reverse complement strand
TGTGAAAGTGACATCTTGTTGACCTCTTTGGGTTTCCAATACGTCTAACTGGTTTAAAGATGGAAGTTTGCCGTATACACCATTTAGCCGCAGTCGAAGAGGGGTGTTAAGTGAATGCCCCATTTCGACTACTCTCGGCTTCACCTCGTTCCGCTCAATGAGTTGAAATTCTCAACAGAAAAAGAGCTCAAACAGGAACAATCTTTCAGGCTTAACTCCATAAAAATAAATCTGACGCCTTTAGACCTTAGGCGTCAGATTGTATACTTAGCTGCGAGAGGCTTTTATATGCCTGTTTTCCGGAGGGACACCACAACGGATCTTGTTTACAAGATCCCCTGATTGGTAAACCATTTAATGCTGTCACGGGCGGTTTCTTCCAAAAATCGGACTTTCAGGCTTAACTCTTTCTGGGCTTTGCTGGTGTTATATCCCTGCCAATGTTCATAAGCCTTGATATGGTCATGGGCCTGAGGAATAAATGGTAGGACATCACTGGCCTTTATATAAAGGTCAATCAAACGGGGCGAAAGGGTAAATGAGGGAGGTTTTACATCAGCAATGTTTGCAATTATTTCAACTGCAACCTGGATGGGATAATTATCACCCCCCAGGATGTATCGCTGACCGGTCTTGCCTATCCTGGCAGCAACAACATGGGCTGCGGCAGCATCTCGGGCATCGATGATGTTGATCACTCCGGGTGGTACTGCTCTGGCCTGGCCTTTGGCGATCATTAACAATATTTCGCTGGAGCTGATATGAACGTCTCCAGGTCCTAGAACGAGGGTGGGATTTAGGATCACAATATCGTAACCGACCCCTGCAGCTTCCAGGGCAAGATTTTCCATGGCGCTTTTGACTTCATAATAAGCATTGTTTGGCAGACTTCCGGCTTGGTAAAAATCACGTTCATCAGCCAGCCTGTTTTCTCCCGGGTCAGGTTTGCCTATGGTTGTCAAACTACTGGTGTAGATTAATCTCCTGATCTTGGCTTCCCGGGTGGCTTTGATCACATTCTTCATTTGATTAGAGGCAAAATGGACATATTCGGGGATCTTTCCCGGATTGCCATCCCTTGGATAACTGGCCCCGGCATGAAATACAAAATCCATTCCCGACATAGCCTTCACCAGAGTGGAATAGTCATTTAGATTTCCATCGATCCATTTGATGGGATATTTGCCCAGCTGGCCGACAGACCCCGGATCTCTTCTCATTCCGGAAACTTTCCAACCCACCTCCAGCGCCTTTTGTGCAATATGGCCCCCAATAAAACCCGTTGCGCCAAGCACCAGGACATTATACATAGATCAGGTTCCTTTATTCCTTTTATAGGGTCTTTTTTGGATTAGATCGATCTCGTCCTCATAATCCAGGATCTTGATGGCCTCATCAACAGAGAGCCAGCGGACTTCATCAACTTCTCCGTTCATCTTCTCTGGCTCGCTGGATTTAATATCCATATGCCAGAACATAACCACTTTGGGGATCCCGTCGAGTATATAGGAAATGCTGCCGGCATATTTTTTGATCTTGCCAACACAGCCGGTTTCTTCAAGGACTTCTCTCAGAGCGGCTTTTTTCCAGCTCTCTCCCAGGTCGACTTTTCCCTTAGGCAGGGACCAATCGTCATGTTTATGCCGGTGAACAACCGCCAGCTTTTTTTCTTTCCCCTCAATTTTCCAGATAATTCCCCCGGCGGCCTGGATGACAGAATTCTTTTTTTTAGTCAATTTAGTTCTCCGAAATTTGGCATGGGTCAAACGGGGTTAATTCTATCATAAGGCATACGGTAAATAACTGCCCGGCAGCTGGGAAATCAGCTCTGTCTAATACTTCAATTACATCCAGGGTTGAGAGATTTCTTGCTCTCTCTGGACGATTTCCCGTTGTTCTGAATTAGAGTAATAATGGCGCACTGCATTGATAGATACCAGGTGTCCATTCTCGGAACAATATTCCAGGAGCCGAAGCAGCTCTCTTAATCCTTCCTGCATTCCGAGTCCTTCCGGGATTCCAAAACGGTAGGTGAGCAGGTTAGGGTTTTCTTCTTTAAGATAAGAAAGAATAGACTTTAGTGCAAGAATCAGATCCGGAACAGGTGGTGTATTTATCAATCTCTGAAGGGGATGGACGGGAAGTTCCAGGTTTAATGTAAATAGCTCTATAACTAATGGACGGTGTAAAAATTTTGCCAGATGGGAAGGGTGTTGAAGCTTAAGGTTTGACGGTACTTCGAGCGTTTCTCCAGTATTATCTTTGATGGAAAACTCCATTTCAAACCATTCGTTTGTGATTTCTTGATCCAATTCAGCATCCTCGGCGGGTGTCAAGTAGTAGACAGCATCCATGATCTGGGCGGCATGTTTTTGAAAATAGGTTTTCTTTGCCATTCCTTCGGGAAGTTTTGCTGGCGGCAGGACCTTGCCAAAACTCATTTTTAAATGGGGGCGTTCAAATTTTAAGCCAGCATCCATGGCTCCAGCAGTGTTGTTAAAGCCGATCGGCAAGATTGGCGCGCCTGATCGATAGCTTAACCAGGAAATCCCCGGCTGGGCTTTTTGTTTGCCAATATCCCAAATTCCGCCTTCCGGAAAAATGCCCACAATTCCGTTTTGTTTCAGGACATTCAGAGCTCGGCTTAAAGCTGCCCGGTCGTATGTTCCGCGATTAAGCGGAATTGAGCCATAAAGGGAATTGATTATTTCTGTGATTTTTTCTGCCGGCATGTCTGCGGCGCTGAGCATTTCTATTTGCCAGGGGGCAAACCCATTCAGGAGGACCACCTCCATAGCGCCTGTGTGATTGCCAACTACCAGTAAAGGTCCCTTTTCAGGCAAATTTTCTCTCCCATTGATCTCGATCTTGAAAAGTAATGAGAGCAAGACTTTGAAAAACAAACGTATCAGGAAGCGGGATAATCTTCTTCGGGGATAAGGTATGGCCTTTTGGGAGTCTGGTTTTTTTTCATTTAATATTATGTGAAGAAGACTGAGCAATCGTTCATTTTTCGATCATTAATGAGAAAAATTGTTGGTATATCCCATATTATATCAATCAAGTTTCAAGGTTAGAAGCTGCTGCTTGATCGACCAGCCAGATCAAGTTTCCGTGATCTGGTTTAATAAGTTGGGAGGGGTAAATTTCCGGCAGGAACGGTCCTTCCAGAACACGCTTAAGGGTTTCAGCTTTAGTCTGTCCGGAGACCAGGAATATAATGGTCCTGGCAGCATTGATCAACTGCGGTGTAAAAGTGATTCTCCAGGTATCCTGTTGGGGTACCTGATTGGCAGCTACCCACTGATATTCCCCGGGATTGGAAACAACCTTTGTTCCAGGGAACAAGGAAGCAGTATGGCCGTCTCCTCCCATCCCCAAAAAAATCATATCAAAGCTGGGAGGGGATTCCAGCAGCAAGTCAGAGATCTCTTTCTGGTATAAGCTGGCAGCTTTTACAGGATCCAATTCTCCCTTGATCCTGTGAATATTACTTGGCGGGATCATGCGAGGGTCCAATAGAGTTTGATATGCCTGTCGATAATTGCTCTCAGAGCTGTCCGGCGGTACATTTCTTTCGTCTCCCCAAAAGAAATGGATCCGGCTCCAATCCAGGAGATCAGCTGACTTATCAGCGGCGAGGAACTCAAATAAAGGTTGGGGGGTGGATCCGCCTGATAACACGACTGAAAAAGTTCCCCTGTCAGAAATGGCAGTTGAGGCAAGTTCCATGAATAATTTTGCCCCGGCCTTTAGCATTCCTTCAGTAGTTGGATAAACCTGAATGCCCATCACGAGAGTTCCTTATCAATGACATTTGGGTTAACAATACAAGTATACTCGAAGCAGTTATATCCCTGGCGATTCAAAATGGAGGGTCAATATCAGCTGTGATATACTTGCACTCAGCGAGTAACTTAGAGGGATTTAAGGTGTTATGAGTATTACAACAGAGTTAGATATAGGCGATAAATCTGAAAGCGATCTGATATCCATGGCATCTGATGGAAATGCAGATGCATTTGGATTATTATACGAAAAATATATCGATCAAATTTATAACTATATCTACTTTCGAACCAGCAATGGAAAAGATGCTGAAGACATCTGCTCCAGGGTTTTTATAAGGGCTCTGAAACATATAGAAAGGTATGAAGATCGAGGATATCCGTTCTCAGCCTGGCTGTATCGAATCGCACACAATCTGGTTGTAAACTGGTATAGGGATAGTGAACGATCTGATGAAATATCCTTATCAGAACAATATCCTCCACCTACGATTGACGGAACGGTTGAGGAGCGGATTGAAAAAAAGGATGAAGAGAATCGCTTGATGGCGATGATCAATCATCTACCAGAGGATCGAAGAGAATTATTGATCCTGAAGCATGTTGAAGATCTAACAAATCACGAAATCGGTCAGATTATGGATCGGACCGAAGGTGCAATCAAAGCCCTGTATCATCGCACACTGGAATCCCTGCGTGATGATTATGGGCTCTGAGAACAAGGATAGAAAATGCTGCATATTGTAATGGACAGTGCTGGTGATTTACCAGAGGAATGGATCAATAAATATGATATTAATGTCATTCCTATCAACGTTCATATGGGAGACGAAGTTTTCCTGGAGGGTGTTGATCTGAGCATAGATCAATTTTACGGCTGGGTAGAGGAGTCAGGAAAAATTCCCCAGACTTCGCAGCCATCTCCCCAGCAGTGTATTGATTTTTACCGGGGAATAGCTCAACCCGGCGATGTGATCTTGTCCATACACTTGACCAGTAAACTTTCTGGGACCTACGAGTCGGCCGTTATGGCAGCCAGGGAATTGCAGGGAGAATCATATCTGATCATTCCCTTCGATAGTTTTTCAGGCACAGGGATTCAAGGATATATGTGCCGTGAAGCCCGGGAAATGGATCGAGCTGGAGCAAACACTGATCAAATACTTGAAAGGTTGGAGCAGATCAGGAAAGGAACCGAGGTGATATTAACTGTCGACACGCTGGATTTTGCTCAAAAAAGCGGTCGGGTGAAGAAGTTAGAATCACTCCTGGCCTCAGTGTTAAAGATCAAACCGATCATTACCCTCGGTGAAGGGACACTGGCTGTTATCGATAAAGTCCGCACGCGCAAAGCGTCTCTGGATTTTATCATTCAGGAAATGTCTCACAGAATGGGAAAAAATCTCGTAAATGCGGCCATCATGCATGCCCATGATCTGGCCACCGCGCTGGAAATTTCCGAGCGTGTAGAAGGAATTCTAAATATAAAGGATATTTTCATTGAAGAATTATCCATTGCCATAGCAGCAAATCTTGGTCCAGGAACGATCGGGATTGTTGCATATCCTGTAGAGGAAGGGATTAATTAGCATGCGCACTAAAAATAGTTTACCGAAAGAATTATTACGAGTAGAGAGCCGGCTGAAAGAAGTCTTACAGCCTGTTCAACCAAGAGCGGGTTTTATTGAAGAACTCCGGATCCAGCTTGATGGTGAAATGGTTCAAAAGATGAAATCCAGGAAGGTGAAAACAGGTTTACTGGTAGCTGGCGGCATTGTTGGAGTAGCAGTCATGTTGATCACTTTGATCAAGACGATCATGAACTGGCCCAGCACTGTTCAGGCCATTACCGAGAAATTTAGCAAGCGCGAACAGGCTGCCTCGGTCTAAATTCGGCCTTCAAAGTAATTCTTATAATTAGCTAAAATTGTCCGTATAAAAACCCGGATCCATCCTTGTGCTGAACCCCTAACCCCTGAAGCAGGACACAAAATAAAACACCTTTCGGACAATACAAAATCCGGGAGGTGTTTCCTTATCGCTTAGCAGGGACTGAAGTCCTCAGAAGGGTCTTCGCTGCGCTCAGACCAAACGTCCTCCTCCGAGGACGTGTTGATTTCCTCCTGAAGAGAAAAGAACCCGATCATGGTGTTCAGGAACCGCTTGATCATCTATCTCCTAAGCGAGGATTTCAATCCCAGAACCGCGGCAGATCAATCCGGGGCCTGTAATGGAATAAAAAAACTGACGTCGCTATTAAAGTTCAGACGTCAGCCCGGATGATTTCCCAGGAGGGGGTGTTATT